>CAZEOC010000070.1:0-12521 GCA_964513525.1 uncultured Saprospiraceae bacterium
TCGAATCTTCCCAACCAAATGCACGATAACGAATAACGTGCAAAGGCGTACTAGGCAACCATTCTTCTCCACGAATTACATGCGTAATTTCCATCAAATGATCATCAACAATATTTGCTAAATGATAAGTCGGCATTCCGTCTGCTTTCATAATCACCTTATCATCCAACTCATCAGAGTGAAAAGAAACCCTTTCTCTTACTAAATCATCAAAAACAATCAATTCATCTCGAGGAATTTTAATACGTAATACATAAGGTTCTCCAGCTGCAATTTTTGCATCAACTTCTTCTTTTGAAAGAGATAAAGAGTTCTGCATTTCGGCTCTAACTTCAAAATTATATTTGAATGTTGGATTAGCTTCTCTTGCTGCCGTCAATGCTTCTGGTGTATCAAAAGCTAAATAAGCATTGCCATTATCTATTAATTCTTGTGCATATTTTGTATATAATTCTTTACGTTCTGATTGTTTGTAAGGTCCAAAATCACCACCTTTAGTAACACTCTCATCTATCTCTAAACCAAGCCATTCCAATGCATTTAAAATATAATCTTCCGCACCCTCTACAAACCTAACCTGATCCGTATCTTCTATTCTTAATATGAATGTTCCGCCATGTTTTCGAGCGAACAAATAATTATATAAAGCGGTACGAACACCTCCTATATGAAGTGGACCAGTTGGGCTTGGTGCAAAACGAACTCTCATTTTTTTATATTTTTAGTAAAAAGTATTTGGTAAAAAGTAGAAAGACTTTTATTGAAATACAATCTGTTTTTTTAGTTTAACAATTTAGCCGGCAAAGATACAATCATTTTTATTTAGTGGGAAATTTTAATGCTTTCCTTGCTATTTTGTTACAATTTATAGGAAGGATATTGCATTCCTGTCAAATTGTTTGCATTTTTGTTTGGTAAATCAGTATTTCACTAGCAACTCCGCAGTAAAACACAATATCAAAAATGCAAACCTATCCTGCAAAAACATCAAAATGGATTCAGTCGGTTTTTCGTTCCATTACATGGCAAATTCCTACAGAAAAGAAAGTTATTTATCTAACTTTTGATGATGGTCCAATTCCAGAAGTAACTCCTTGGGTTTTGGAAACTTTAGCGAATTGGAATGCAAAAGCTACTTTTTTTTGTATTGGTGATAATATTAGAAAAAACCCAGAAATATTCAATCAAGTTTTAAAAGCAGGACATCGAGTTGGCAATCATACTTACAATCATCTAAATGGCTGGAAAACTCGAAATAAAACTTATTTTCAAAACATTAAACAATGTGCTGAATATATTGATAGTACAATATTTCGTCCACCTTATGGCAAATTAAAAATCTCACAAAACAGACATATTAAAAAAGCTTACCAAGTAGTACTTTGGGATGTTATGAGTGGAGATTTTGATACTCGGATTAGTGCTCAACAATGCTTAGACAATGTACTTAATAATGTAGAAAAAGGTTCTATTATCGTTTTTCATGATAGCTTGAAAGCAGAAAAACATTTACGTTTTGTATTACCAAAAGTATTAGATTTTTATTCAAAAAAAGGATTTAGATTTGATTCCTTGTAAGGCAAAATGCACTGCAGTTGATAAAATTGGCAAAGGCAGTGTTTGCCCTACTTTACTTTCCACGCATTTACTAACAAAACCATTCTACCATAACTTTCGATTCCTTCTTCTACACCTTGAAATTTTAAATAAGTATCATATGCTTCATTCTGAAAAGGAATAATAGTTGGGTATTTTTCTCGATTTGTATAAATAGCTTCTAAATCATTATATACACCTCGACTTAAGTTATTCGCTCTAAAAATTTCATAGGCTTCGGGTTGAAAATATTTATATTCTGAAGCTATATATCGCCAATAAGTTAATTTTCCTGAATATTGAATCATTGCATTATTCGATTCCAAACAAGCTAAATAAGCCCAGAAATTACAACTTCCTTCATCTCCAAAACCATAACCATGAGCGAGTTCGTGTGCTATCGTAAATGGTAATTGTGTCGCGTGTAAAGAGGCATCAATATTCCCCTCTCCTATCCAAGGTAAATAAATTCCAGAAGCTCCGAGTCGCATCAATAAACCTTTTGGTACGATTAATCTTCCTTGTACTTTTCCTGTTGTTGGATAATTATAATCTCTTAATACTTTTACTAATAATTGTCGCATTGTGTCGACTAAATTATTCGGTAAGTCTGTATTAGACAAAGCAAAAGTATCTGAATTTGGTATTAATTGTCTGGATTGATTAATGTCAAGTGTTGCTTTTTCTGTTTCTTCTATTATTTGATTTAAATTAAGGGTTTGTGTATTTAGATTTAATTGACTTTCAACGGATTCTCTTCCATAATTAAAACCCCAAAGTATTAAAAAAAAGAAAATCACAAAGCCTAAAAAATTGCCGATAGATAATCCTATTTTAGCAAAACTTAATTGCTTGTTTTGCCACAAAATATACCATTGCCGAAAGGCAAATTCTACAACAAATAAAAAAGCAATGATTAATAAATAAAACATTGGAAAAGGAAGTCGAGCAGTAGTATTATCAATTATCCAACGAATACTCAAAAACAATCCTCTTGAATATACCGTTTCTATAATTTTGGGGAAAAATCCCAATATTATTCTGACTAAAATAGTTATTAGTCCGATAATTATCCACCGATATTCTCTTTTTAATAATTTCATACTTATTAACGACGTTTTTATGACAACAATTTCAAGCAATAATTTATCTTAAACCGATATATTTGTAGAACACTACTTTTAATTCGTAGATTATACCAATTAGAATTTGTCACCGCCTATAAAAACAAGACTACTTAAAATGAACAATAAACTAAATTATTACATAATTTTATATTCGATTATTCTGTTAGGAATAACAAGTAATCAAGCTACTGCACATGGAAGTGTTGTTATCGCTGGTAAAATTACACACTCTGAATCATATTTAGCAAGTATTAAATATTTTAAAGATTATTTAAAACAAGATGAATTTTTTATTGGTGGAATATTAGATGATAATGAAACGTTTCGAGTAGAATTCGGTATCAAAAAATCAATGTTGATTCGATTAGAACATGGTGAAAATCGAGTAACTATGTATTTAGAACCTGGTGATAGTATTTTCGTAGAATTTGATAATTGGAATTTAGATAGGACTTTAGTCTTTGGTGGAACAACTCGTGCTGTAGAACAAAATAATTATCTCAAAGATATTGAATTGGAAATGTATCCATACATAGGTGGAAATAATTCGATGCATTTTTATAGAGATTTAAACGAAATTGAATATCCTGAGCATGCTGAAATGCTCAAGAAGATTCAATATAAGTTTTTAAAAAAATACCAACGGAAAACTTCATTTTCTCACAACTTTCTTAATTATGCTCAAACTGAAATTGAATACAATTGGGCAGCTTCTTTATTAAATTATCCTGCTTATCATCAATTCTTTAATAATTTAAAATATCCAGTTATTTTAGATGAACGGTATTATAAATTTTTAAAGAAAGTAAATTACAATCGATTACACGATATCAATTCAGAAAACTATCGTAATTTTTTAGATGCTTTTGTGAATTATCAAATGGATATAATGCCAACGAAGCAAAATGTCTTGCATCGTTATTTTTATAAAAATAGAATTGCTATCATCCGACAATATTTTGGAGGCGCTTCGCTGAATTATATGTTAGCTCAAACATTTGAAAGTGCTTATCAGCGAGGACAACTATTTGATTTGGCTCGTGATGTAGAATCATTTTTGGCTTCTAATGCACTAGAATCTTACAAGGAATATATTGATCAATTATATGTTGTTGCAAGTACTTTACGTCCTGGACAATTGGCACCGACTTTTCAATTAGAAAATCTATATGGCGATTTAGTTAGTTTAGAAGATTTAAGAGGAAAAGTATTATACCTTGATTTTTGGGCAACTTGGTGTGGACCATGTAGAGATGAAATCAGACATTCTATTCGTGTGAAAAGCAATATTGAAAATGAAGATTTATTATTTGTTTACATTACATTAGATAAAGATAAAGAACAGTGGAAACGATTTGTGACGAGAAATAATATGCAAGATCAAGGCTTACATTTAATTGCTAATGAAGAATTTGAAAGTGCAATAGCAGAAGCGTACAATGTAACAGGTGTTCCAACTTTTTATATTATAGATAAAGAAGGTAAAATCGCAAGTAACACACCAAAACGTCCAAGTCAACCAGGATTAGAACAAGAAATTCAAGCTGTAATTGGATATTGGGGAGATTAGTTAATCTACTTTATTCTAAACGACAAAAAAGCCGAAAACGATTGTTTTCGGCTTTTTTGATTTTAATACTTTTACTAATTTCACTTCTTATTCAGCGACTGCATATAATTTACAAATTGGACAATTTTCAACTTTATGCCCTCTTGCTGGACAATATTCTCGACCGTAAAAGATGATTTGTAAATGTAAATCATTCCATTTCTTTTTTGGAAATAAAGCTTTCAAGTCACGTTCTGTTTGTACAACATTTTTAGCTTCACTTAATCCCCAGCGTCTTGCTAAACGATGAATATGTGTATCAACAGGAAAAGCAGGAACTCCAAATGCTTGAGACATCACAACGGAAGCTGTTTTATGTCCAACTCCAGGCAATTCTTCTAAATATTCGAAACTCTTAGGTACTTCTCCATTATGTTTTTCTAATAGAATATGTGATAACTGAGAAATCGCCTTAGATTTTTTTGGCGAAAGTCCACAAGGGCGAATGATTTGCCTTATTTCTTCTACATCTAAAGTAATCATTTCTTCAGGCGTTGAAGCTTTTTCAAATAAAAAAGGAGTTACTTTATTCACCCGAACATCTGTGCATTGTGCAGAAAGCAAAACAGCAATCAACAATGTATAAGAATCTTCATGATCTAATGGAATTGGAATTTCAGGATAAAATTCTTCTAACATTAAAGCAATTCGCTTAGCTTTAGTTTTTCTGGATAATGGTCGAGGCATATTTTTTTTGATATATCAGTGAATTATTCACTTTGTTGATTAGAATTATTAATAACTCAATATTCAACAGAGTAATTAATTAAACAGAACAAGCGATTTGAAAATAATCTGGTTTATCTGCTGCGGTAGCATGAATATAACTATTCAAAATTTCACCTTTTTTAATTAAAAAAATACCTGGCATCTGAAATCCGTCCCCTAAAAATCCGAAACCGTACCCTTCTTTTACGGCTAATTGAAAACCTCTCATCAAAACACTTAAACCAAAAAGTTGGCGAGTGTTTCCTTTTAGCAAACCAAACTTATCGTAGTATTGACAAGCTTCATCGCTTACGTGAACTGCGTTTGGTAAATTGAATCGTTCAAAGTAAGCTTCTGCTGTGTCATTATCTGCCATGTGAATAAAAACAGTTTTGACACCTCTCTCCTCAATTTTTGGACGAATTTTAGATAAATCATCTAAAGCTTCTCTACAAAAAGTACAGCCAAATCTTCTTAAAAACACCACCAAAGTTGGTTGGTTCTCTGAAAATTCTTTGAGTGATTCTCCAGTGTTCGTTTTCATCTCCGCCAAAATAGTAGCGTCAATCATATCTATTTGTTATAATTTATTTTGAAATACTTGAGTACCTAAATACAACTAACTAAGTTTCGTAACTTCTATAATTATATTCAGGTACTAAACGCAAATTAAGTTTTAAAGTTGAAAAAAATGATTGAACTACTCAAAAAGTCATTAGATTAGTATTTTTTTAACCAGCGATGATAAATTAGCCCCAAGAGATGATGATAATTAATTGAAATTTTAAGAAAAATTTATAGCTTTTCCCACATTCTTATAGCTTCTTCGATACTTTTCAACCGAATAGAATCCTCTGGTGCATTTCTCTGAATCATTGCATTTGTTTCTGGATAATATCTTCTATTAGTAAACCAATTATATTGTACAAGACTTGTTTTTTCAAAGTTAGAATATAAGTGTCCGTCAATGTAGAATTGTTCTAACTCTTCCTTTGAAAATCGAGATTCTCCGCTTTGGTAAATATGTAGCATAATTACATAAGGAAATCCATTATTCATTTTTTGGTCTTCTTCAAACTCAATATATATTCCTAATTCTTTTTCAGATAATAAACCATACTCTTTCACCAAATTCAAAAAAGGCATCTTGACTTCATCGAAATATTCCATCTCATAACACCAACCTGGCAAATCCGTTTTTCCACTATATTTATGTGCTAATTCTTGGTCTTTTCTATACAAGCTTTCCATTTTTTCTTTTAATTCTACATTCCAAAATTCATTGGGATGACTTTGTACATACTCTATTCTCTCTTGTAATTTTTTCCATTCTTTTGGAAAATTTTGTAAATAAGCTAAATTATTTTTTTCAAAAAATACTTCTTTACAACCTTTCTCTACTAAAATGGTACTGAACTCAAACATTTCTTGAATACTATCTACTTCAATTGCTATTTTAAGTGCATCCATTACATCAATTGCAAAAGGTGCACTTACTGATTTGAACGCAGATTGATACGTTCTTAAAGTATTTTCATAATCATAGTTTGGCTTGTGAAATGCCCAAGCTTCTCTAATTTTTTTCTCATAAATTCGATAATCATCCGTTGCATCATTTGTAATTCGTTGATTTTCTTTTTGTGAATTAGTCGATTGATTAATATAAAAAGTAGTTACTGAAATTGTTAAAACCATTAAAATGGTTTTCATTCTTTGTTTATTTTTGTTAATAAGATTATCAGTCACACTAAAATTAAGTATTAAATATGAAATCCCAATTATTAATCATTAGCTTTTTCTTGCTTCCTTTTATAACGAAAAGTCAAAATGCTACTATTTCTCAGTTTTCTGATTCAATAAGCGTAGAAACAGTAAAACCACATTTAGAAACCTTAGCTTCTGATCAATATGAAGGTCGAGAAAGTGGTAAACAAGGTCAGAAAATGGCAGCAAAATATATTCGTAATCATTTTCAGGAAGTTGGCTTAAAGCCCATTAATACTGAAAATGCTTATTTACAACCTTTCTATTTTATGTCTAACAATAACGATTTTGTAAGTTCTCAAGATGAAATAAAACCACTTCAAAGAAAAAAAATTAACAAGAAAAATTATTACTACAAAAAAGATTTTGAGCTATTAAATGAAGAATTAAAGATTGTTTGGCTTGATTCAGGTTTTGATTATTCTACTGTAAATGTAAAGGATAAAATTGTAGTTGTTCTCTTAAAAATGCCTGCCGATTCTATCATGAAGCAATACAATTTAGATAATTCTAAATCAAGTGAAATCAAAAGTTTCAATCTAAGAAGTCAATTAGCAAAAGTAAATGGAGCGAAAGGAATATTTTTTATTCATCCTACTCAATCACATTTTGATTTATACAAATCAAGGCATTTGATGATGTCAAAAATGAATCAAAAAGCTAAATCTACTTTCGAAAAATTTGATGGTTTTCCAATAGTTTATTTCAAACCAGAATCTGGTCGGAAACTATTAAAATTATCCGCCAAAAAATTTGATTTATTATTGAAAGATGGTGGCAATCATGAATCAGAAATTTCGATGAATTTTATGGCCGGTTTTAATAAGAATATAACAGAAAATGTAATTGGAATTTTGCCAGGAACAACCAATAAAGATGAATATGTTTTTGTCACTGCGCATTATGATCACTTAGGTGTAAAAGATGGAAGAATTTATAACGGTGCAGATGATAATGGTTCTGGAACTTCCGCTTTATTAGCTTTGGCAGAAACTTTTTCTAAAGCGAATAAAGCTGGTTATTCGCCCAAACGTAATATTGTATTTGTCGCTTTTTCAGGTGAAGAATTAGGTTTATTAGGTTCTGAATTTTTGACGAATAATTTAGATATTCCACACCATTCTATTTATGCTGTTTACAATGTTGATATGATTGGTAGAGCCAGAAAAAACAGGAAAAAGCAAATAGAATTATATATACTTGGTGAAAAGATATGTACAGACAAAAATGCAATAATTGTTAAAAATCATTTCCCTAATATTCTATTAGATTATGAATACAATAGTAAACATCATTCTGAAAAAATGTATTACCGTTCGGATCATTATAATTTTGCTCGATTTGGTATAGATTTTATCTATTTTACAACTGGTTTTCATTCGAATTATCATTTACCTTCTGATGATAGTGATAAAATAGATTATGAAAGTCTAACCGAAATCACTCGCTTAATTTTCAGGAATGTTTGTTCTGGTGCAATGATAAATTAAATATTACGATTCAGAAACAGATAAGATTTGTTCCAAGTTGTCTGACTTATGACAGCGAAGCGGTCTAACTTCTGACTTCTGACTTCTGACTTCTGACTTCTAATAATTAACTAAACAAAAAACGCCTCGCTGCAAAATTTGCAACGAAGCGTTTTATATTATATCGAATATTCTAATTATTTATCTACGAGAAGAATTTAATCTAATAGTATTTTCTTCTGGTACTTTTGATTCGTCAAATTTGAAAAAATTATCACTTAATGAAGGATTCTTTACAAATTTTTCAACTTCGATTGTATAGTGAATATTGCTTTTATCAAAAACTTTGATTTTCAATACATTAAGTGTAGATTTTTCAATCATCACTCTCACTTTTGAATATTCTGAATTTCTATCTTTAGGTTTGAATTCAATTACATCAACTGATTTTCCTTTCAAAGTTGATTTTCCTGCATATTGTGAAATAAAATCTTTTTCAAAAGACTTCAATAATTTGTCAGGAGATGAAAACATTGCCACATCGTCAGGATCAGGATTACTAATCTGTAATTCGTTTTGACGAATTAAGTGAATCCAGTTTGTTTTTCCATCAGAAATAATTTCTTGTTCTTTCGATTTTACGCGAAATTTATTTCCTTTTACAGAAACTTCGCCTTTTTGCACTTCTTTCAATTGACCATCTTCAATGGTTAATTTCAAATCTAATTGCATAGACTTGTAAGTCGCATATTTTTTATTAACTCTATTTAAAAGGCTAGTTGATTTAGCATCAGATTTTTCTGACAAACCAGACTTAGTAGTTGCAACGGATTTTTGGGCAAAAAGTCCGAAACTCATAAATGTAATTAAACCGAAAAGCATTAACTTCTTCATACTGTTAAATTTTAAGGTATTCTCATTATAAATTAGTGTGCACTTGTGATATTTTATAACCAAAAAACTTGCTTGGTGTTCAAAGTTTTATGATTTTTATAATATGTAAACGACTGAAATTTAATAATGTGTATAAATATTAGAAAAAACTATCACATATTCTTTAATTGTTCCAAATACCGTTCCAATTCTACTATTTCATAAATTAATACTTCCCTTGGTTTACTACCTAAATTTTGCCCAACGATGCCTACAGACTCCATTTGATCCATAATTCTACCTGCACGATTATAACCTAATTTTAATCGTCTTTGTAACATAGAAGTAGATCCATGTTGATTCTCTACTAATAGTCGAGCAGCATCTTCAAAGAGTTCATCTAAGTCCGCATATTTCAATCCTGAATCCCCCATTTCTGTTTCATTAGTTGAGAACTCTGGTAATAAATATGGTTCTGGATAACCTTGCTGTTCAGAAATATGATCAATTACTTTTTCAACTTCTGGTGTATCAACGAAAGCACATTGCAAACGAATAACGTTTCCGCCAACAGATAAAAGCATATCACCTTTACCAATCAGTTGCTCTGCTCCACTTCCATCTAAAATCGTTCGAGAATCAATTTTTGAAGTTACTTTGAAAGCAATTCGAGCAGGGAAATTCGCTTTAATTACACCTGTAATAATATTTACAGAAGGTCTTTGTGTTGCGATAATCAAATGAATACCAACGGCACGAGCCAACTGAGCCAAACGACCAATCGGTAATTCGATTTCCTTACCAGCCGTCATAATTAAATCCGCAAATTCATCTATTACCAAAACAATATAAGGCATAAATGAATGTCCTTTTTCTGGATTTAAACGGCGTTTAACAAACTTTTGATTGTACTCTTTTATATTTCTACATTGAGCTTTTTTCAATAAATCATATCGCTGTTCCATCTCAATACAAAGTGAATTCAGCGTTCCGACTACCTTTTCTGTTTCCGTTACAATTGGTTCAGGAGCATCTGGCAAATACCCTAAAAAATGATTTTCGATTCTACTATAAGGAGAAAGCTCCACTTTTTTCGGGTCAATTAAAACCAATTTTACTTGAGATGGATGTTTTTTATACAACAAAGACATCAAGACTACATTGATACCAACCGACTTACCTTGTCCCGTTGCACCTGCAATTAGTAAATGCGGCATTTTAGCTAAATCGGCGACAAATACTTCATTCGCAATCGTTTTACCTAAAGCAATTGGTAAATCCATTTTAGCTTCCTTGAATTTTGGAGCTGTTAACAAATCTCTTAATGCAACAATTTCTTGTTGTTTATTCGGTACTTCGATACCAATTGTACCTTTACCTGGAATCGGAGCAATAATACGAATTCCTAAAGCTGCCAAACTCAAAGCAATATCATCTTCTAAGTTTTTAATTTTAGAAATACGAACACCAGCCGCAGGAACAATTTCATAAAGTGTCACCGTTGGACCAATTGTCGCTTTTATCTTCGTGATTTCAATTTTATAATTCAATAAAGTCTCAATAATTTGGTCTTTATTTTGCTCTAATTCTGCTCTGTCAATCTCAACTTTAAACTCGTCATACGTTTCCAAAAATTCCACCATTGGCGACTTATAAGTCGATAATTCAAGCGTCGGATCATACGGTTCTATGTGGCGTTGATTTTCTTCTGCGACAGAAATTGAAGGTTCGTTTGTATTTTTATCTCTTTCTTTTACGATTTCTAAAGTATCATCACCTTTTTTAAGAGATTCTTTTGGCTTCGGAGGAATACTATCTTTGCTTAGTTCCAGTTGTAATTGCTTTCCAGTTTCAACTATTTCAATCGCTTTTTCTGCTTCTTTCTCCGCTTTAGCAATCGCTTTTGCTTTGGATTTTTTTGCTGCTAATCGTTGGGCTTCTTCCGCCTTTTTATTTGCCGCTTCTTTATTTTTTCGATTTCTATAAGCTTCGACTTGTCCTTCTATCTTGATTTTTTCTTTAACAAAATCAGGTGCATTTTTATCTAAAAACAATAAAATCTCAAACCCTAATTCCTTCATATTGGCAACTTCAATAGAAGTAGACCAAATTCCCATTCCAATAATTGAGAAAATAAATAAAATGAATAAACCTGGTCCGCCTAGTAAATTCTCTAACCAAACTTCAACGCCTCTACCAAAAGCGCCGCCAACTGGAAACTTACCAACACCAAAAAAGAACTCAATGAAAACAGCTGACCATAAAACGGCTAAAAATAAATAAACAAACAATTTGAAAAAACCATCTCTTGACTTTCCTGTCATCAATTGCCAACCAAAAAAGCCACACAAATAGACAAATACAAAAGAAGAAAGTCCAAATAAGTTATAAAAAAAGACATGTGAAACAATTGCACCTAAACGTCCAAGCATATTTTCTACCGCTATACCTCGCTCAAATAAAAAACCTATGGATTTGTGCATTACGGCATCTTGATCCAGTTTCCAAGTGAATATATAAGAAACAAATGCAATCAATAGGTAAAGGGCAATCATGACCATTACCAAACCTAATAGTTTGGGATAACGTTCATCTTTTTTTGCTGCTTTTGCAGCATGTGATAATGTTTTCTTTTTTGCCATTTGACTATATTTGAAGGTTTTAATTAGAAATCAAACCTATCATATTTTCATTATTAATACAGAGGAACTTAAGACTCTTCCTCAAAACTCCAAAAATACTAATTTTATACGTATTACAATACGAATTATTTGTTTATCACTAAATTGCGTTCCTTTTTTAATTATTTTGCGGTAATTCTTTAATCTAAGTTTGTGTTACTCTTTTTCTCTTTTTATCATACACCAAATTATCCTATTTTTTAGTCTTAATGATTATATGAACGATAGGTTAAAAGACCAGTGTAGCAAAAAGATGTCGTAATTTCTTAATATCTACAAACAGAGTCGGTTCTCTGAACCTTTTATTTATCAGTATAGGTTCAGAGAACCGATTCCGTTTATAGAAAATGAAATTGGATTTTTTTTGAGGTACAGCGTACCGATACAGTTTAATAAATCATTGATTATAGTAATTCAAGTTAATTAGACTTAATAGCTATTTGACTAAACGGCTTTCGCCGAATGATTAACAAACTACGCTAATTATTTTATGGAATTAGAAAAAGATAATTTTTGTGCTTTTTTATCTTGTTGAACGTTAATATACTTGAACTTTGGAATAAAATAAATGGGTCTTTGATAATTTCTGCAAACTATAAATTGACCAGCCTTAAAATTGTTGAAAACACTTAAATCTGAAAGGTTACTTATTTTCTGTAAGAAAATGAATAATCTTTCAGGTTGGTCAATAAAT
>CAZEOC010000071.1:0-12443 GCA_964513525.1 uncultured Saprospiraceae bacterium
TATGAGTTAAACTATTTGTTTTTCCATTTACTCAAGCAAATTGGTTTTGATTGTAAATTAATATCTGTAAGAATCTATGACAATGCTGAAAAATTAGGACCTGAATTCGACCATATGTCGATAGTTGTTAATCTAAATAAGACTTGGTTAGTTGATGTTGGTTATGGAGATTTGTTTATTGAACCCATCGAAATCAAATCAAAAAACGTCCAACAAGATTGGTTTAAGTATTATCAAATTTCAGAAATAGAAAAAGATAAATACTTATTGAGTGAATCAAAAACTGGCGAGTTTTATAAGAGAAGATACCAATTCGATTTGATAGCAAGGAAAGTTGAGGACTTTAAGGAACAATGTATTTATAAACAATATGCTAAAGATTCCTATTTTGTTAAAAATAAAGTATGTACACTTCCAACAAAACGAGGAAGACTTACTATCTTGAACCATCAATTAATTCAACGAAAAGATGGTTTGAAAGAAGTATCTGAAATTCATTCAGAAGAAGCACTTAATGCAATTTTAAAAAATGAATTTGGGATTGATTTATCTATTAAAAAGTAAACAAACACTTAGTTTTATCATTTGATAATCAACACTTTACAAGTGTTGATTTAAATCCTTTACATAAGTATTGGTCAAATGTCGGCGACTTAAGAAGTTTATTTGTCGTTCGGCGACTTTGAGTTCGCCTGTCGACTACAGTTTGTAATAGATGGCAGGCGAACAAAAAAGTCGCCCGACATCATAGAAAATCTTAAGTTGACAACATTCGGTTTTATCCACCTTATTTTAAGATTTATGTTTTTCAAACTTTGCATAAAATAAGGTAGATAAAACGAAGCATAAATAAAGTATTATAACGACGATATTCAGTAAACTTAATTCAAGATAAGGCATCAAAATATAAAATAAACCGCCAGAAAATAATAGTCCAACTAACCATATCATTTGTATCTTAATAAAATCACATTTTATTAATTGACCACATTTTTGACAAGTCCATTTTGACAAACCATAAGACATTAAATATCGCTTAAAAAAAGCGAAAAATGGAAATTGATGTGCACATTTCGGACAAGTTCGATAACCTGTATATTCTATATCTTCGTCTAATATTTGTTTCTTCATTTGTGTTAATTAATCTTTCGGTTCTTTAACAATTTTGGCTATCTATAATAGCCATTGACCAAGCTTAAATACAAGATTTTCATTTTACAAAAAATGTAACTTTTCAAGTTGATAGATAAATGCAAAAAACATCAAACAACCAATCTTTTAGAACATTTAAAAAAATCAAGATG
Source organism: uncultured Saprospiraceae bacterium (assembly GCA_964513525.1). GTDB lineage: Bacteria > Bacteroidota > Bacteroidia > Chitinophagales > Saprospiraceae > CAWVWD01. The sequence continues at coordinate 1,305 of CAZEOC010000071.1, forward strand.
TCAAATTATATAATTTTACGATATTTATGAAAAAACATTCATTATTCACTAAATAATAAATTTAAATATGAAAATCGCACCTTTTATCGCTTTACTTTTAATGGTTTTAATAGTTAGTTGTAATCAATCTGAAACTGCTCAAGATGGACAAGAAGAAATCATAGAACAAGAAGAAGTAGTTTATGATGACCTTTCAGAAATGCAATATTTTGTAGTAGAACCTGGTGAAGTAAAAGAGGAAGATGGAATTCCTACAATGCCGTTAATTCTTGCCACAGAAGGTAGAGGAAATGTTTTAATAACAGATGCGCCAAGTTATATGCCTATTGAAAATTCGGAATTTGAATCTATTGGAATTCCAGAATCTGCAAAATTTGCTTTCAATACCTTTTATGCAGGCGGTGGATATTATTATTATGGAAATGTTGAAGATAATCGATTAAAAATCTATCGTAAAATTACGGATGCAGAATCTACTGAAACATTTGATTTTGAATTATTTAAAACGGTTGGATATACATCAAAAGGAGAAATCATAGAGTAATCGGTATAATACCGATACTATTGTTTTAATAAATTGATTACTATCTGTCAATAATAAAATATTATCTTTGCAACATGTCAAAAAAGATAAAAAATCAGAAAGAGATTCTGAAAAAGTTGAGGATTGAAAAATTAAATCCTATGCAGGAAGAAGCTCGTTTGGCGATACATTCTACTTCGGAAGTTGTGGTTTTATCACCAACGGGAACGGGAAAAACTTTGGCGTTTTTGTTACCAATCATTGGCGAATTAGACGAAAATTTAGAGGAAGTTCAGGCGTTGATAATTACGCCAACAAGAGAGTTAACCATACAAATCGAGCAAGTGATTCGAGAAATGGGAACTGGCTATAAAGTAGATGCAACTTATGGTGGACGTTCGTTTTCGAGTGATAAAATGAATTTACAGCATCGACCAGCAATTGTAGTCGGAACGCCAGGACGAGTTGCCGCTCATTTAAGAAGAGAAACTTATTCACCAGCTTATATCAAAACTTTGGTTTTGGATGAGTTTGATAAATCATTGGAAATTGGGTTTGATGAGGAAATGACGCAAATTATGGAATTGATTCCGAGTTTGGAGAAAAAGATTTTGACTTCGGCTACTAAAGGAGTAGAAATTCCTGATTTTGTAGAATTGGATAGACCAGTCTTTATTAATTTCTTAGACCAAGGTGTTCCAAAATTAACAGTAAAATCGGTACTTTCTCCAGATAAAGATAAGTTAGGAATTCTTTTCAAAACACTTTGTCATTTAGGCAATCAATCAGGAATTATCTTTTGTAATTTTAAAGATTCCATCAATCGAGTAAGTGAATATTTAGATAAAAAAGGCGTTTCACATGGTTGTTTTTATGGTGGAATGGAACAAAAAGATAGAGAACGTGCTTTGATAAAATTTCGTAATGGAACACATAGAGTTATTATCGCAACAGATTTGGCAGCGAGAGGAATTGATGTCCCAGAATTACAATTTATTATTCATTATCATTTACCTTTTCATAAGGAAGAATTCACGCATCGAAATGGTCGAACGGCTCGTATGCACTCTGAAGGAACGGCTTATGTTTTGCAATGGGAAAAGGAAGATTTGCCAGATTTTATGGATGAATTAGAACCTGAAATCATTCAAGATGCTCCAATTCCAAAACCAACTGATTGGGAAACACTTTTTATTTCTGGTGGGCGAAAGGATAAAATATCAAAAGGAGATATTGCAGGCGCTTTCTTTCGTCAAGCTGAGTTAAAAAAAGACGAGTTAGGAATTATTGAACTTAAAAACGATTGTGCATTTGTCGCAGTTTCGGCAAAGAAATCGAGTCATATTATTAATACATTAAATAATACAAGATTGAAAAAAAGGAAAGTGAGAGTCCGATTGATATAAATCTATATTTCGAAGGCTATTAAAACACAAAAACCAATGATGAAAATTTTCATCATTAGTTTTTTCTATTTTATATATGAAGGTGAATAATTGACTACAACTCAATCTATTTCTGCTGTTCGTACCAATGTTCACAACGAGTTGTAATTGCATTCAAAATCAATTCGTCATAATTTGCAGGTTCGTCCATTCCATTCAAGAAATCTTGAATTTCCTGCTCTACCGTTTCTTTTATAGCTTCATAATCCGTTTCAAACTCTTTTTTGAATGTCTCGAAATTAAACGGTTTAGTAATTTTCACTTCTGGCGTTGATAAATCAATAATATCCATCAAAACGTTTCCAGTCTTTGTTGTTGAACTATTCTTCTGTAAAGCACGCTGTTTCGCTATTTCTGCATGAAACTCTTCAGAAGTCATCTTCATTGCCATTTGACGATTTTCTCGTTGTTCTGCTGACATTCGTTTTTTCCTTCTTGAAATTTTCTCCATAATTTGAGCGAAAAAACTACCTTCTTCAAAAGCTTTATTATCCAAATACCACTTTACAAAAGCACCTGCTTGTGCATTTTTGCTTTTTAATTTCGTTTTTGATTTGAATATCTTAATCGATTCTTGAATATACCAATCTTCAAAACCATTTGCCTCACTTCCTTTTATTCGGCCAATAATCTGACGAAATGCGATTCCTTCTTTTACACCAAAATCAACTAAATGATGATAAGCATCTAATTTTGCTTTTGACAAACTCGATACTTCTGCTACCGATGGCAAATAGTCGCCATAAGTTTTCTTGATAGAACCAGTTGATTTTGCTTCTAAAACTTGTGTTGGCGAATGATTCGTTTCTTGTTCTTCAAAAATGAAAGTAACATGTGTAATTCTACGTTTACTATTTCTATCTCGCTCAATATCAATTATTCTGATACTCGAGTTTTCATTAATTTCTTTTTTAACAACACTTAGCACTCGTTTATTAAAATCTCGAAATTCTGCATAACTTCCTGAGATTCCCAAAAGACTTTTCAAACGTTCAACTTCATATTTCAATCGGCTAACATTTTCATGTTGCGCCATTTTATCTCGATGTGCTCTAAAAATCTGAAACATTCGAATCGAATAGCCCGAACGCATTGGAGCGATTTCCAATCGATTAATTTTCGCATATTGATTCAGAGATAATAAAAATGGTTCTAAATCTTGTGAAAACAAGAATCGAATACAAATCTCGCCATCTTCTCGTTCAACAGGAACTACCGACTGAAACCAGTTAACATATGCAGGAAAACGTTTTCCATCTACTAAAATATTAGTATCAAACTCAATTCCTTTCGTCCGAATCCGTTTTGCAAATTTTCTCATCTCTTCATACAGTCCGCCCCACTTTTTTCCATCTGCTTTTAAAACCTGTTCCAATTCTCTTACTGGAATAATTTGTTCTATAAACCTTTCTTGCTTTGGATTAATATTGGCAATTAGGTATAAAATTACCTTCTGTTCCCTTGATGTAAACTTATATTGAGCATGAAAAATGAATTTATTTTCTATTCTTGCTATCCGATTTGATATACTATCTGGCTTCATAAATATCTCATTATTAACATATTAAATCTTATTAATTAAACCTTTACTTTAATATGCCCTGTTTTTGTCCACTTTTAAATTTTCTTAAACCTTGTTTAATTTCAAAGCTTGTGCTCCTACCCTATTGTTGTCCACATATAGACTTTGTAATCAACTGATAATCAACGCTATACAAAGCCTCCCTATTTATGTCCACTTTTGAATATTATTTTTATCGCTTCCCCTGTTTTTGTCCACTTTAAAAACATTGTCAATGGATTTTCATTGAAAAAAGCCCTTCTAAATACTCATTCAGAGACAAATGAACTTTCGCATCCCTGTTTTTGTCCACTTTTGATTACTTTTTTTAATCTAATATTATTAGTACGACTCTGACCCTGTTAGTGTCCACAAAATCCCCTGTCAATGTCCACAGTGTTCCCTGTTTATGTCCTTAATATTCCCTATACATGTCCACATTACTCCCTACAAGTGTCCACTTATGAATGTATAAAATATTGATTTTCAATAAGATATAGCTGTTCTAAATATTTAAAATATTAAAAACTTATAAAATACTTAAAAGAAAGTATTTTGAAAATTTTCATTAATTAGTTTCCTACTAATGAAAAAACATCTAAAAATACGGTCTTTAAATAAAATTAGGAATTAATCTGAGATTTTTTAAAAAGAAAAAAGTTGCGGCAAAAAAGAAAAGGGAAATTAGCTTGAATGAATAAGAATTTGATTTTTAAATGATATTAACTTCTATAATGGAAATTTTAGATAAATTCTAAATCTTGGGTAAGGTTAAAATTAAAATGAAATGATTCTATTATTAATAGAATCATTTCATTTTATTCTTTTTCAGTAAACTGAAAATTTATATTTATGCTGTTATTAAATAAACTTATTTCAATCCTAAATCTCTTTTAATTAATCCAATAACATAATCTCGAATTGTAATATCTTCTTCAATTGCTTTGATTTTCAACTTTATATGCATTGATTTTGGTGTGTCAACCGTAATTCTAACAATTCTTTCAGGTTTTTTCTCTGCTTTCTTCTTTGTTGTTTTTTTAGAAACCTTAGGTTTTTCAACTACGACTTCTTCCTTCACTGCTACTTCAACGACTTCTATTGTAGCTTTTTCAACTTCAGTTGTTTTTTTCTCAACTTTTTTAGTTGAGGCATCATCATGTAAAGCTTCTACTTTTTCCTTAACATCATCTAAATTTTTACTGCTTTTTGTAAGCGGCACTTTTTTAGGTAAACTTGGTTCTGCTTCCTTATTTTTATTTAATGTAGAACTTAATCCAAATTTTTTCTTTGCCATAATTCACTCTTTTAATAATTCAATTTTTTAAAGCACTTCTCCCCTATTACAATACGTTCTTATTCCGTTAATAATCCAAGTACTTCTTTGGTTAATGTTGTCATTTCTTTCTTCGCCTTCGAATCTTTATATTCATATACGCCAATTCCTTGAACAACTGCTTCTACATAAGCAATTCGAGATTTCAAAGTTGTGTTTAATGAACCAATTTCCAATTCGTCCAAAACATCTTTGGTTTCTTTATTAATATTGATTTTCTCATCATATTGATTCAATACAAAATATGCCTTTACATCTTCTTTTAGCGTTTTAGCTTGGTCATACTTTTCTATAAACTTCTCTGTTGCCCATAAGTCCAAACCACTTGGTCGAATTGGAATTAATACAATATCACCCAATAGAATAATTGTACTTACTAATCTGGATAAAGAAGGCGTTCCGTCAATTAAGATTATATCATAATCATTTTGAATCTTCTGAATGTTTTTGCGAAGTGCATTACTATCAGAAATTCCAAAAACCATAATTGGAGGATATTCTTCACTCCGAATTCCTGACCAATGTACAGAACTTGCATTTGTATCTGTATCGACAATCGCAACTCGGTATCCCATATGTGCAAAACATACTGCTAAGTTTTGTACAATTGTGGATTTTCCAACTCCACCTTTAAGGCTTGTAACTGAAACTATCATTGTATTAAATTTATGATAAGATTATAAAATTGTATGTATACTTTTTTACTGAAATCAGTATTTACTTTTTTTGTTTAATTGATGTTTTTAGTTTCACATCAAATACTGATTTACTTAACTAATTAGATACAGAAAATCGTATTTCCGTGAATACTAATTTCCGTATCTACGTATTTACTTACATCATTTATTAAGTATTTCATCAAACACTTGAATCCTTTTTTACTGAATATTATATAAAACGTAAATACTTTATATTTAAGTTATCGTATTTACGATTAAAAGTGAATACGGAAACACTTTATTAATGATAAAAGTATTTGCGATTATACTTATTTAAGTAATTGATGCTTTACTTGAAAAAGTGATTAATGAAACACTTGTTTCCGTGAATCATTATATACGAATAAAAGTAAATACTCAAACAATGAAATACGTTTATGCGTAATTCATCTAAAAAGTGAATACTGTTTAAAGTGTATCATTGTTTACGATAAATAGTGTTTACTTATAAACGTGCATAAAGATATACTTTAATAATTGAATACGGAAATAAGTTTATCATTATTTTAGTATTTAATTATTAAATGTTTTACGTTTATCATTATTTACGTATTTACTGCAGTACTGACGGTGTGATATTTCCTTATATTCATTGAATCAGTATTGCAGTAAATACGTAAACTTGAAGGAGTGATTTTTTAGTGGAAAAGTATTGCAGTATCGACTGCAATACTGCAATCAAAGAATCATTTTGTCTTTTTGATTTAAGCGATTGAGGTGTTAATTTGGATAAATTATATTGTTTCATGGTTGAAGTTGCTTAAAAAGCTAAAAAATGATGAATTTTAATGAGAAATAGTTACCATTTTATAAAATTGAAATCTAATTATTAAGAAATTCAATTATTGAAAATCTCACTTTCAAATTTTCATGTTTTTTTGAATAATTAAATATCACTATTTTTGAACACATTTTTGAAATTTGTAAAACCATTTTTGCTAAATATTTAGTAATTAAATCATGGTATAAACATCAAGAATCAATTTATTTTAAATCATAATATTAATATTTTAGGCTAAATGAAAAACACTATTTTTGATAATTCTGATTATGAAACTATATTAAGAAGGATAAATAATTTAGAAATTGATTCAAATATTCAATTTGAAAAATTAGGAATTAATGAAATGTTATGTCATATAGCGGATCAAATACGATTAGCATTAGGATATTTAGAATTAAAAAATACTGGAAATTTTTTTGATAGAACATTAATAAAATGGTTTGAATTATCAATGAGAGAGATTTCAGCAGAAAAAATAAATAGAGTAGAAGGGGTAATTCCAGAAATTGAAAAAACAAAACCAGTAAATTTTATAGATGATAAAGTTACTTTAGTTAAATTATTAGAGCAATTAGTTCGGAAAGATGAAGCTTATGATTGGGGCGAACATCCAAAGTTTGGACAATTAAATAGGAAAGAATGGGGAAAATTGATTTATGCAGAACTCAATTATTATCTTAAACAATTTGGTAATTAGTTTTTGATATCTCCAAAAAAATCAATTAATAATCAACCATACATAAATATAAGACAAACAGATTCAGTTAAATCATGTATTTAATGCTCAATTTTAGGAATTGAAAAAGTAGAAGGAAAAACAGAATATATTCTTTGAGTTCTATCTTGGGAATTTTTTTTAAGATATTTATAGAGTCAAAACATAGATTTTTTATTATTAATTGAAAATCATATAAATGGATTCAAAAATGATGATTTAATATTTTAGACTCTAATACTACGTTTACTCGGTCAAATGACCCTTTCATATAATAAGCATTCAATTTGGTGGATTTGATTTCCTCAAATTGAATGCTTATTGTAATTTTAGAGCGTTTTAATGAACAATTTCCTGTATATTTTATATAACTAAAAAAATATTAAGATGAAGAAGATATTAATTTTATTGCTTGTAGCGACATTAGGAATGTTAAGTTGTAATGATGATACTCCAAATAATTCTCCCTCAGCAGATTGTAATGATTCACAAGACCCTGCAAATGAAATCGCCTGGATAAGTCAAATGATTGATGATAATCAAACTCTAAATGATGATGCACATATAATATGTTATGAATTAGATGGCAATTTGGTTTTTCTAGTTGATTTATGTTTGAATTGTGCCAATGGTTATAAAGTCTATGATTGTGAAGAGAATTTGATTTGCACATTTAATCAGGCTAATAATTCAGGATGTTCGAACTTTCAGAACAATGCAATAAATGAAATAGAAATTTGGAAGAATTACTAAATAGGGTAGGAGAGAAGTTGAATTTCTTACATATGAGAATTTTCCAAAAATGAGTCAAATTGTATCAATAAGAGAGCAGGTTAATATTCTGCTAACATATATCTTGTTGATAATCAGTAGATTAACTAAGTTGGAGGATTTTTTGAATTTATTATAATATAAATATTAATGTATAAAGTGATTGATTAATAAAATGTTGCTTTTACTCGATGAAATGAGTATTTCACTCATTCGAAAGTAAGTTTCACATAAAATTAACAAAATCAAGGCAACGAAAGTGCTGTTTCAAACTTTATTAAGGTAATATTTTAAGGATAAAATAAGTTAGAGTACTAACCAAAAGATTAAACAAAAATACTTGATTACTTATATTAAAATTAATCAGATAATTAGATTAAACTTTTTATAAGCTACAAAGAAACCAAACAATGAATATTATTAATAAAAAACAAGCAACTTGGATAGCTGATTTAATAGAAAGAGGTCATATACACTATGAGATGAGAGATAGCTTCTTTGGTAATATCTTTTTCAAAGATGGTGTTTATGTTGAAGAACATGATAACAGAAGAAATAAGAAACGTAAGACGATGCAATATTCAAGAACTGAGTTTATCAGTTTAGTGATGTCAAGTCCACGTCAGAGATATAGTCGTTTTTTAGATGCAATTAATTAAAATATTGAGTTGTCAAATTTGATATTTTAATTAATTCGATTTTTTAGTGACAATAAGCCCTTCAATTACTTCAGTAGAATCTTCACCCACTTTTACAGTAAGTTTATAATTGAATACACCATATTGCGGAACTCCTTTCCAAACGCCATTCCATGCATTATCTATTACATGAGTTTGAAAAACTAATTCTTTTGATGAATTATAAATTTGAACTTTAATGATATTTTGGATTGCTCCTGAAATACTAAATTTTGATTCTATAGGAATGAATGATTGTGGTATAAACAGGATAGAGTTTAGAGTTTCAATAAAAAATACATTTTGAGTATTTTCAGAATTACTACTTCCTCCTTTAGCCTGAACATTACCCAAAGAACGATCCGAAGCAAAACCTAAAGTTGAGGAATCAGCTGAAGATTCATATTCTTCCAAACACTCCGGTAAATCACATAGTAATGTAGTTCGTTTTGTCACCTTGTATTGTGCAGAGGTAACAGAACAAAATATCAACAAATTGATAGTAATTAGGATTATTTGCTTCATGTTTAGGTATTTATTTGACTGTATGAGTTTTTATATCAAATAAAAGACCAAAATAAGGCATTTATTAACATCTTGTTCCTTTTATTACCTAAATAGGGATGAAAAGGTAAATAAAAAACTATATTTTGATATATAGTTTACAAATCATTGAAAATTTATCAAGATTGAACTTGTTTCCTAAATCTCCAATAACTACCATTGATAAAGAATTTATAGTCAATTGTTAAAGTATCTGTTAAATGACCAATATATTCTAAATCTCTTGTTTCTGACCAAGGTTTTAGTTCTTTTATTAAAACAATGTTTTTCCCGTCCTTTAATTTTAATAATACAATACATTGGTTGGTATTACTTGTTGGACGAGAAGATTCTTTATCTAAATTCATAGTCGGAAAGAGCATATTGATTGATTTTCCGTGGTTTACAAATGCATAATTCCAACCGAAATAGATTTCTTCAATCTTGTATTCTTCTGTTACTTTCCCTTTAATATTAATGAACTTAGTATTTTCATTAATAGTAATGATTACTTTTCCTTCTGTTCTAAAATTCCAATAAATTAGATATACGATAATTACTCCAAATAAAATTAATGTTAGTTGTGGATTAATAAAGAAATAAAGCCAAAGACTAACAAAAAAGCCAACGAATAATAATACCAGTGTCGAAAGAAAACTATTACTATATTTTGTTTTATACCTAAATTTGAATGATTTCATATTTGACTTTTTTATTGAAATGGAAATTCCATATTTTATGCTTACTTTCCAAATCCTTTCTTAAAAAGGAATTAATTATTCGATAAAAACCAGAGAAATGATCGTTACTAAACAAAAAGGACATCTATTATTAATAGAAATTAATAGACCAGAAAAGTATAATGCTTTCACTAAACAAATGTTAGATGATTTAGGAAAAGCGTACACCGAATTGGAAGAAAATGAAAATTTATGGTGTGGTTTGGTGTATGCGAATGGAAAGCACTTTTCTGCTGGTTTAGATTTGGCCGATGTTTCACCTTATGTATTACGAGGAGAACCGATGATAAAAGAAGGTTTTATGGATCCTTTTCAAACAGATGGAAATTATAAGAAAAAACCTATAGTTATGGCAGTTCATGGTTTGGCTTATACTTTATCTATTGAGTTAATATTAGCTGCAGATATTTGTATTGCTGCAAAAGAAACGACTTTTACTCAATTGGAAGTTGGCCGAGGAATTATGCCTTTTGGCGGTGCAACAGTTCGTTTTGCACAACGTTGTGGTTGGGGGAATGCGATGCGCTATTTGTTAACTGGTGATAAGTTTGATGCTGAAGAAGCATTAAGAATTGGCTTGATTCAAGAGGTATGTGATACTGCAGAAGCAAGTTTTGAAACTGCGTTAAAAATTGCAGAAACAATTGCAGCACAAGCACCTTTGGCGGTTCAAACAAGTTTACAAAGTGCTCGAAAAGCAATCGTTGAAGGAGAATTAGCTGCAATGGAAGAGCTAATGACGATTGCTCAGAAAATGATGCAAACAGAGGATGCTAAAGAAGGTTTGCAATCGTTTGTAGAAAGAAGGAAAGCAGTATTTACTGGGAAATAATAGAATAAGAATGAGTGTTACAGAAAGACTTGAAAGATAGATTAAATTTATCTTTCAAGTCTTTTAGATTAAATTCTCTCAAGCCTATTTTTCAAAATCATTTATTTCATTAATAAAGTTAATAGAATTTTGAATTTGAGGATTTGGAGACAATTTGAGTATCCAAACTATAATAACTCCGATAAGTAAACTACCAAAGAAGTAAATTATAAGAAAAATTGGACTCAAAAACGAATAAATATCTATATACAAAATACCTTTTCCTAAAACTAAAATAAATGGAATTGCAGTAATAGGAATAGCGAAAAGTAAAGCATTAGTCTCATAAATCTCATATAATTTTAGTCGCTCTAATTTTGCTTGAGTCTGTATTATAGAAATATTATAATTAATAGATTTTACTAATAGTAATTTACGAATATTAAAAATAATACTACCTATCATTAATAAAGATAAAATTCCGAAAGAGAGTAGGAGAGGAGTAGATTCAATT
>CAZEOC010000072.1:0-12356 GCA_964513525.1 uncultured Saprospiraceae bacterium
CCACCAACGATTCCATCTCCACCGAAAAAGCGTTTTTCTTTAGAGAAAAAGTGCATTGAACCACCTCGTCCACCAACATTACCAGTTTCTTTACCATATAACTCTGCCATTGCAGAATAAGTATCGATTCCTTTAGCAATTGCTAAACCATGCTGACGATAAGCTGTAATCCAATTATCATCTGGACGACTTGCAGAACGCATTCCTGCTGCTACTGCTTCTTGTCCAATGTATACGTGACAGAATCCTCTAATCTTTCTTTGTGAATATGCCATTAAAGCACGTTCTTCGAAACGGCGAATTCTCAACATCGTTTCATACCAATCTAAATAAGTTTCCTTCGAGAAAGTAGTCTTCTTTTTCCTTGCCATTCTTAATAGTTATAACACGTTTGGGATTATTAATAATATTAGTTGAATCATTAATAATCTTTTCGATTAGATTTATAATTAAAAGCGAATATTCGCCTAATTTTATACAAATTGTCTGTAAAGATATTACTCAAATCATAAAAAATCTCATCAAAATTGGATTTTTTTTATAAATCTTTAAGGAAAGGCTTTTTTAATATTAAATCAATAATATTAAGCGAAATTTCGCATATTTTTTAAGGATGTATTAATAGAAATATTATATGACTCATGAATTCCAAAAAAAATCTTAGATTTATGACTTTAGAAAATCAATAAATTTTGAATTAAATGAGTTCTACCTTAATATTATCCGTTATTGGCGGTTATTTTTTAGTATTAATATTAGTTTCTTTTTTGACAAGTCGAGGAGCTTCTGATAATGCAAATTTCTTTGTTGGTTCAAAAAAATCACCTTGGTATTTAGTTGCATTTGGAATGGTTGGCGCTACCTTATCTGGAGTTACTTTTATTTCAATTCCTGGTGTTGTTGGAAAGACAAGCGGTGGAAATGTTGATTTTTCCTATATGCAAGTTGTATTTGGATATTTATTAGGTTATATATTGATAGCTAATATTTTATTACCCGTTTATTATCGCTTGAACTTGACTTCTATTTATTCCTATTTAGAAAAACGTTTTGGTTGGTTTTCTTATAAAACTGGAGCAGCATTTTTTATTCTATCAAGAGTAATTGGCGCTTCATGTAGATTGTATTTGGTAGCAATCGTATTAGATTCTTTTGTTTTAGGAATAGAACCGTTTAATGTTCCTTTTGAAATAACAGTGATTGTAACGATAATTTTGATATGGTTATATACTTTTCGAGGTGGAATCAAAACAATTGTATGGACAGATTCTTTACAAACCATTTGTATGTTAGCTGCTGTGGTATTAACGGTTTTGGCGATAGGAAATGAGTTGGAATTGAGTGTTGGTGGATTGTTCTCTGAAGTTCAAAATTCAGATTATTCACAAATTTTCTTTTTTGAAGGTGGTTGGTCTGATCCAAATAATTTCTACAAACAATTCTTTAGCGGAGCTTCGCTCGCCTTCGTGATGACAGGTTTAGATCAAGATATGATGCAAAAGAATTTAAGTTGTAAAAACATCGGAGATGCTAAGAAAAATATGTATTCATTGAGTGTTGTATTAATATTTGTGAATCTATTATTTTTAGCTTTAGGAGCATTATTATATACTTTCGCTACAGTTAAAAATATTCCTTTACCTGATAAAACGGATCAGTTATTCCCAATGATTGCCTTAGAATATTTATCACCGACTGTAGGAATTTTATTTATTTTAGGTTTAATTGCTGCTGCTTATTCAAGTGCAGATTCTGCTTTGACTTCATTGACGACTTCTTTCTGTATAGATTTCTTAGATTTTGAGAAAAAAGAAGATGCAAATAGTCCAAAATATCGTAGAATAAGAACAATGGTTCATATTGGATTTTCAATTTTATTAATGTTAGTAATTTTTGCAGTAAAACGTTGGAATGATGACTCTATTATCAATGAATTATTTGTATTAGCAGGTTATACTTACGGTCCTTTATTAGGTTTGTATATTTTTGGGTTCTTCACAAAACGTAAAATTAGAGATAATATAGTACCAATAATTTGTATTGTATCACCGATTTTGTGTTACTTATTAAGTGTTAATTCTGAATATTTACTCAATGGATATAAGTTTGGATTTGAATTGTTAATTGTGAATGGATTATTTACTTTTTTAGGCTTAGTTGCTATTTCCAGTAAGGAGGAAAGTGTGATAGTAAGTTAAAAAATTAGATATTATTTCAACTATCAAATAGTTTGAATTCTAATAATGTGCGGAAATCAATATCCGCACATTATTGGAAAACTTCAATCTCAAATAATTATAAATTATTAAAAAGGAATTGGTTGGACATTTTTTGTAATGAAATGGAAACTTAAACCAATTTGCATTTCTGATTGATTTCCCATTCTAATACTTGGTTCAAGTTGTAAACTTAAATCTTCGTCTACATCGAAATTCATTAAATGTGCAGAAGTATAAGCTTCGATTACATTCAATCCATAAACTATAATTACAGCAATATAAGATTGTTCCATTCTTTTTCTGTAACCATCACGAGCCGAACTTATATTAGCACTTGAAACATCTGTTAAAGGCGAATCAACGACAGTCAATGGATCATCGTCAACGCGTAGACGATATTGATCTCTATAATAACGATATTGAGTTGTATTAGAATATACAAAATAACCTGCCGTAGCAACACCACCAAAAGCTAATGGTGCTTTCCAATATTGACGATTAAACACTTGTCCGCCTCCAGGAATTATAGTTGAATAAAAAGCTGCTTTTTTTGGATTATCACTTACATCATCACTTTTTAGAAATGCAAAAAAAGGCTCCTTGGGTTCTTCTGGTAGGTTCTTATCAACCTCAGAATTTTCTAAAACAACTTTTTTTGTGGTATCAATAATGTTGGGACTGATTGTATCAATCACAGTAATCTTTTGTTTTGTTGTATCAATGAATACCGCTGAAGTATCAGTTTGTGCTTTTAAAAGCAAGACATTAAAAATTAAAAACACAAATAATAATTGCTTCATTTATTTAGATTCTACTATTGTATTATTGTATTACTATATTTTTGGATGAATGTGAATTCTCATTAATATAATAATACATCAATATAACTACTACTTTTCTACAAAACTCAAAGAAACGGAATTAATACAATATCTCAAACCAGTTGGTGCTGGACCATCATTGAAAACATGACCTAAATGTCCGTCACAACGATTACAAACAACTTCTGTTCGACTCATTCCGTAGCTATCATCAACGACTTCACCAACATATTTGCTGTCTATAGTTTGAAAAAAACTTGGCCAACCTGTTCCAGATTTGAATTTAGTTTCAGAACTGAAAAGTGGTAAATTACAAGCTTTGCATGTATATACACCTGTTTTTTTATTGTCCAATAAATCTCCTGTAAAAGCTCTTTCTGTCCCTTTTTTTCTGAGTACATAGAATTCAAAATCTTCTAATTGATTATCCCATTCTGCTTCTGTCTTAATTACTTTTTTAATTTCATCAGGAAATATTAATGAATCGTTTGCAACGGCTTTATTATCCATTGTAGAAGTAGTAACTATTGCGGAAGTATTGTTATTATGAATTTTAGTTGTCGTAGGTGTGCATTGACTTGCACCAAAAAGCATTGCAAAACTTAATATTAATATCGTTCTCATTGAAGTTTGATTGATTTTTAATTAATAAAAAATAAGACAAATAGATTTTGTTAATTGTTTATTAATTCCCAAATCTCTTATAAAATAACAAACCCGATTAAGATATTTAATCGGGTTTATTCTAAAATTATGAACTTTCTATTGCTTAAAATTTGATAAATTTTCTGGAAGTAGGAACACTATTTCCATCTACAAAACCACTTAGAATATAAACGCCAGAAGGAAAGTCCGATAAAAAGAATTCAATTCTTGAATCTGTATTAGTTTCAAAATTTTGAGTACGCATCAATCGCCCAGTAATATCTCTAATTTGAATCGAATTCAAAGCACAATCTGTACATTCGATAACCATATAATCCGTTACTGGATTTGGAAAAATATTGAAATCAAAATTGTCAATTATTAATACTGGCGGATCTTCTTGTAAAATATAAGAAACCCAAGGTCGAGCTTGTTTTATAATCAATTGATCATCAGCAGTTATTTTATATTCAATATCCATAGCAAAATATGGATTATCAACTGCTTCGTATAAAATGGCAAATTCGTCATGTATTGTAGTCAGATAATCTCTCATTTGAGATATATACGGTTCTCCAAAAATTGTGCTATCACTTGGAACAAGATTAGAACGCTGAATGACAATAAAATCATTACTACTCACAGCAACTTTATCTAATAAAATCTCCTCTGGAATAGCTTGATTTCCTGGGTTTGTGATTAAGTTCTCTCCAACTTGAGAATTCAAATAGAATGTATTATCTGTATTATAAATTGGATCGGTACTAACACCAACACCATTTACTTTTTCATCATCAAAATTTGGATGACACAAAATTCCCATTGAAGCAATGAAATGATTCACACGATAAAAATCACGCTCTTCATAAGCTCTCAAATTCCAAAGACTTGCATATACTTGTTTAATTGATTTCGAAAGATGTCCTTCACTTGGCCGTTGTGTTTTAGAATCATATAAACCTGCACCATTAAAATTAGGTAAATCTTCATTATTAGTACTTGAACGACAACGAATAGAAGTTCCTGTCGGAAAAGATTGTTGTAATATACTAAGTTCATTTAGCATCCAAATTGGCATTGCAGCAACTTCGATTTTGGCTCTAAAATCTGCCAACATTTGATCTCTGACAACTCTATCAGCAATAAAATCAGGATCATTCATAATCGTTTCTATTTCCTCAAAGAAACTATTATATTTCATGAATTCTTGATAAAAATAGAAAGGAATTCCAAAACCGTCTGGAATAGTTCCGTCAGGAAAACCAAAGGTTCTCATTGTGGCAATATTGGCACATTTTGCACCAAAACCATCAAACATACTAAATTCAATATCTGCTAAAGGAAGGATTTCTTTATAGTCTAAATTTAGTGGCGGAATTTGTTCTTCTTTTGGTCGAATGTCATCAAACCAAGCATTTACCTCATCGAGTGTTGCTTCTCTAATGAAGTATTCATCTTGTTCTACCTTGAAATAAATATATTTGTTTAATAAATTAGCAATAGAATCAATTGCCAAAGGATCTCTGATGAAAGCATTTGGTACTTTATTTTGGATTGCTCTCAAATTCACATGTGATAAAGGCGTTTGAAGAACGGAAGTCATAATTCCTCCAACTCTTGGCAAAGCATTTGGAAGAGATTCATAAAGCACAATATCTTTTGAACCAGGGACTTCATCTAAACTAATTTGGCGAAAAAAACCAAACCCTTCCGCTGGATTCAAACCTAAATAATCAATATCAGCATATACATCAGCTTCAAAAAGCACTGGAACTCTTGAATTTTGAAATAAGGAAATATTTTGTTGATATTGGTCGTCATTATTTTCTGTAATATAATAGGATAAATTATTTTCTAAAAAAGGCATATTCGAAGCTAATAGTTCATGCATTCTTTGAACCACATCAAAATCCTCACTAAATCCATTACTAAAATTAAAAGCAAAACTACCTAATGTTCCATTGTTTGAAATACTTGATGGTAAATAAATAACTTGCCCTTTCTTGATTCCACTTGCCAAAATATCTATCCCAACAATTGCTGCAAAATCGGAGTGTAAAACATGTTGTTCACTATCAATAAAGTAGATTTGAGGATTTGTATCAAAGTCAACGATAATATATTTCATGAATCCTTTTCCATTCAGAAATTCTGACCATTGTACTAAATCTTTAGTAACAGACAATCGTTTGAATGTTGTAAAACTATCGACGAATAATAATCCATTATTTGGAGTTATGGGTTGTGCAGCATTTAATGGACTTTGTGTAGGAATGTTATTATATTCTGTTATATCATCAACTCCGTCACCATCTGTATCAAATGGTGTATTGATTGAATATTCTAAAACTTGATAATTTTCAATTGGATAATGTTCCAAAGGTTCAGAAATAATCGTTGTTCCCACTTCTCCTAAAGTCATCGACGCTGTAATTTCAAAAGGAGAATTAATGGAATGTCTTACTTTTAAGATATAATAATTTTGAGTAGTCGAGTTTACTTCAAGTTGAACTTGACCATTATCATTAATAGAATAATTAATAATTGGTACTTCTTGCCCAATTAAATAAATACTATTCAACAATATTATTACTAAGGAAAAAAAATGTTTTTTGTAAATATTTATCATCATGATTATTGATTTGTTACTATTAAAACGTCTCAAAAATAAATAATGTGCACTTAGAATAAAAAACAGAAAAGATTTATAAATGTTGTATTGTCAATAATTAATTTAAAAAGGAATAAATAATATTTTTTATTATTGATTCCAGTATTACTTTTACCAATAAAACTACTGATTAATTATAAATTAAAAATTACTTTTTTTCAACTAAAAAATAATAATTAAATATGAAAACGAACTATTTACATGCTACTCAAGAAGCTGGAAAAGCTTTTTATATGCGACAAATCAAAGGTGAAGTTGTTATGCTTAATTTGTTAAAATTTAGAGCAATTGCAGATTATTCAGCATCTCCTGAATTAGCACAAGAAACTGAAATAACTGGCGAAGAAGCATATAAATTATATATTAAATATACTTTACCTTTATTAGAAAAAGCGGGAAGTGAAGTTATTTTTAATGGAAAAGGTGGTTCATTTTTGATTGGACCAGAAGGGGAGAACTGGGATTTAGTTTTATTAGTAAAACATGAATCTGTTGCAAAATTTATGGCTTTCGCTAATGACGAAGAATATCTTAAAACTGCTGGACATAGAACGGCGGCTTTGGAAGATTCAAGATTATTACCAATTAAATAATAAGAATTTGAAAAATTAGTATTTAAAGATTTTCAAAATTAAAGTAAATGTATAGCACGATTATTAATGCTGAAGATTTAATAAGCATCTTGGATAAGGAAACGACTATTGTAATTGATTGTCGAAATTCAAATAGTGAAATAACTGGTGAATTAGCTTATAATGAAGCACATATTTCAAAAGCATATTATGCCCATTTGGAAGCTGATTTGTCTGGTGAAATTATAAAAGGAAAAACTGGTCGTCATCCATTTCCGAAAGTTGAAGATTTTGAAAAGACTTGTTCTAAATGGGGAATTACAACAGATTCGCAAGTTGTAGTTTATGATTGGAATAATGGTGGAATTGCGGGAAGGTTATGGATGATGATGAAATGGTTTGGACATGAAAATGTTGCTGTTTTGAATGGCGGTTGGGAGAATTGGAAAAAAGAAAATTTCTCGGTTTCTAATGAACAACCTTTATTTAAGAACAGTAATTTCAAAGCAAAAGTCAATGCAGATTTATTAGTAAATAGAAAAGAAATCGAAGCAAATATTAAAGATGCTAAATTCACTTTAATAGATGCAAGAGCAGCTTTTCGTTATAGAGGAGAATCTGAACCGATTGACCCAATTGCTGGGCATATTCCAACAGCTTTATCTTTTCCTTATGCTGAAAATGTCAATGAGCAAAATCTATTTTTAGATAAAGAGAAATTAAAAAGTCGCTTTGAGGAAATCACGAATAATAAGAAAGATATAGTTGTTTATTGTGGTTCAGGTGTAACTGCTTGTCATAATATTTTAGCCTTGAATCATATTGAGTATCAAAATGTAAGATTATATCCAGGTTCTTGGAGTGAATGGATAATTACTGACGATTGACGACTGCTTCACTTACAAAAAAAGATTTATCATTTCCATCTACGAAATGATAAATCTTTTTTAATTTATTGCTCGTTAGCAACTGTAAAAAGTATTCGTCAAAAAGCGAAGCGAACAACTCGTCACTCGTTAAATAACCTGATGATTGAACGGTTGAATAACCATTTCTGAAACAACACCAGATTTTGGTTGCTGACATAAGAACCAAATCGATTTTGCAGCTTCTTTTTCAGTAATGAATTTTTCTCGCCTAACTTTCATTTCGATTGTATCCCAAAATGGTGTATCAACACCGCCTAAATAAATATTGGTAATTCTAATGTTAGTTCTTTTGAGTTCTTCTCGAACAGATTTTACCAAACCATTAATTCCATATTTAGAAGCAGAATAAGCACCTGCTCCAGCCATTGGTGCTTTACCCAAAACACCTGGAATATTAATAATCAAACCTTCTTTCTTCACTTTCATTGCAGGAATGAAAGCTTTTAAAAGATTGAATGTTCCTCTTAGATTGATAGAAATTGTTTTATCGAAATCCTCATAAGTTAGTTTTTCTAAAGGTTTGATAATCCCAACTCCAGCTGCATTTACGACTATATCCAAAGTTTCTATTTCAGCATGGATTTTTTCAGCCACACCTTCTACTTCTAAGTGATTTGTAATATCTAATTGAAAAACTCGATTATCTGCCAAACCCAAATCCGAAGCTACTTTTGATAATTTATCAGTATTATGTCCTGTAATAAAAACATCTGCATTACTTGATTTTACTAATCGAGCAACTTCACTACCAATTCCGCCAGTTGCTCCAATAATAAGTACTTTCTTTTTATATAAACTCTCCATAATTATATTGCTAAATTGTTATTTGTATTGATAACAATAAAAACATTTAATGATTTTTTCTAATAGATTGTAAGAATTCATTTCTCACATTTTCATTCAAAAATTGACCTGTATATTCAGATGTAACAGTACTACTTCCAACATCTTCAACACCTCTTGTTTGTACACACATATGTTTTGCATCAATGTAGACAGCCACATCTTCTGTTCCTAAGAGTTCTTTCAACGAATTAGCAATTTGCATCGTCAAGCGTTCTTGAACTTGCGGACGTTTAGCGAAATGTTGTACTAAACGATTTAGTTTTGATAAGCCAACAACTTTACCGTTAGCAATATATGCAACGTGTGCCACACCATAAATTGGTAAAAAGTGATGCTCACAAGTAGAAAAAAGTGTAATATTTTTTTCTACCAACATTTGTCCATAATCATATTTATTATCGAACATAGCGATTCTTGGCATATTTGCAGGATTCAGACCGCTAAATATTTCTTTGACATACATTTTTGCAACTCTATGAGGTGTACCATCAAGACTATCATCTGTTAAATCTAAACCAAGAATTTCCATGATTTCTCGGAAATGAGTTTCAATTTTCTTAATTTTCTCATCGTCTGAAAGCTCAAAAGCGTCTGCACGTAAAGGCGTTTCTAAAGATGTTCCGACATGAGCATCGCCGATGTCATCATGGTTGAGTTCTGTATTTTTTTGATTGTTTTTTACTACTATTCCGTTATTAAAAGTCATCTTTTTTTATTTTAATTGTATTGACGTATTGTTATGTTGATATGCTGTCGTTCGCTTGTTTGAGCATCGTAAATGAAATATTAATTTTGGTGTAGAAGTTTACTTTTTTAACTATAATATTATAAGTAGTCAACATCAGTACATCAATTCGACAACATGTCATCACGTTTATTTTTCACTTTTTTAAACATCAATTATACTTCTTTGTTTAACGATATATGAAAAAGATGCAACAAACGTTAAACAAAAAGTATGATATTGTCGTCATTGGTTCTGGAATGGGAAGTTTAACGACTGCTTGTTTATTAGCAAATGAGGGCAAAAAAGTATTGGTATTAGAACGTAATTATTTACCTGGCGGATGTGTGAGTTCTTACTATCGAAAAGGGTTCATTTTTGAAGCAGGCGCAACGACTTTAGTTGGTTTAGATGAACATATGCCTTTACGTTTTTTATTAGATAAAATTGGTGTTTCTATTGATGCGATGGAGTTAGAAGTTCCTATGAAAGTTCATCTTACTAATGGAGAGATTTTAACTCGCTATAAAAATTTAGACCAATTTATTGCAGAAGCAGAGCGGATTTTCGGACAAAAGAATCAGCGACCTTTTTGGGAATACTGTTTTGAAGTGGCGAATTTCGTTTGGGAAACATCGCTGAAGCAACGTACCTTTCCGCCTTCAAAGTTTGCAGATTTAATTCCGATGCTTCAAAATTTTGAGTTCAAACAATTAAAGTTTGCTTCGACGGCTTTCTCGAATATGAAGCAATTATTAAAAAAATATGATTTATTAGACAATCAACTTTTTGTAGATTTTATTAATGAACAATTACTGATTACGGCACAAAATCATATTGAAGAAGTCAATTTATTATTCGGTTGTACGGCATTGTGTTATACAAATTTTGGGAATTATTATGTTAAAGGTGGTTTAATAAATTTGGTGCAGCCGCTTTGTGATTATATTGATAATAATAATGGAAAGGTACTTTTGAGAGTTGGTGCAGAAAGCGTAACGCCAGTGAATGGACATTATGAAATTGTCTTAGATAGAAAAGGAGAAGGGGAAAAAATTATAGCTGATAAAGTGCTTTCAGGTGTTCCGATTAATAATACTTTAGAAATTTTTAAATCGGAAAAACTTTCTAAAATGTATCAAAAATCAATTTTACCTTCTGAAAAATTAGTAAGTGCTTTTGGAATGGGAATCGGTTTTCATTCGACTCAAAAAATTGATTGTATTCACCATCAAATTCATTTAGAAGAACCATTACCGTTTTGCAATTCCAGTTCTATCTTTTTAAGTTTGAATCATTATAGTGATAATAGCAGAACGCCAGAATCAAATCAATATGTTGCCAATATTAGTACACATGTTTTCGACCCGAAGAATAATTATGATTTTGATAAATCAATTTTAGAAGAAATTATCATTAATACTTTAGAGAAAAGAGGCTTTCTAAAAAGAGAAGATATAGTTTACAAACATTCGTATTTGCCGAGTTCTTGGGAAGGTTGGATTAATAGAAAATACGGTTTTGTTGGCGGTTATCCGCAATATTTTAAGATCAAACCTTGGCAAATGTTAGATGCTCGATTAGACGGAAAAGGGGCGTATATTTGTGGCGATACAACTTATCCAGGACAAGGAATTCCAGGAGCTGCTTTGAGCGGCGTAATTGCTTTTGAAAAAATCATGCGAGATGGTTTTTGAGAATAAAGTAAGGCAAACGGCACTGCTTTTTATAGTATCTAAACTAAAGCCAAAACTTGCAAAAGACCTGCAATTCCGCCTAATAAAGCACCAACTAAAATCAGTTTTAATTCATCTTCTTGAAAAACAGGTCGTAAAAATCCCTGAAATTCTTTAGGTGATAAATTACTCATTTTTTCACACATTGTGCCTTCTATATCTAAAGCTTCTTCTGCATATCCAAATACATTTTTGATTTGATTTGGTAATTCTTCGATGAATCTTTCTGTTGTGTGTTGCTTTAAATGATTGTACTTTTTAGTACCTGAAGTGAGTTGTATCAAGGAACGAGAAAGTCCAGCTGTTTTGTCAACACCTTGTTGAATATGACTTTCTACTATTTTAATTAATTTATCAGAACCAGTACCATTTAGTATAGTTTTGAAAATATTTTGAGTAGTTAATATTTCTGCGGCAACGATTTCAGAATATGCTTTAGCAACTTCTTTTTGGCGTTTCATAAATAAACCTTGAAAGCTGACAAAGAAGAATTTGATTGGGTCAACAGGTTCAAAAATTAATTTTAAAGCTAACCAGTTTGTCGCATAACCAATTACAACGCCACCGACAGGAAGTGTAATCCAAGCCCAAGAATAATCAGAAATAAAGAACCAAATAATCATTTGAATAATACCAAAAGCAAATCCGAAATATATTCCCGAGCGTTCGATGAAAAGAAATTCTTTTTTTCCAACGGTTAAAAATATTTCATTTAATAAAGCTTTGTCTTTGGTTAACTCATTGACAACCATTGTTTTAATATCTAATAAATCATCAATGTTTTCTTTGACATCTTCCATTATTTCCTCGATGACATGTGGATATTCATTAGCAGCAGATTGAAAAATTTGCTTTTTCATTCTATTTGTCATGGTATTCCAAAGTAAAGGAAATTCCTCTTCTAAAGTTTCATTAACAATGTCATGTGCTAATTTATCCAAACGAGGCTTCATTTGTTCAGATACGATTTTTGGGTCGATACGAGAAAATTGTTCTTTAATGTCAATTAGTTTTCCAGTCATTAAATCAACAGAACGAGCAGCCATTGATTCTGCTTTTGATGGAATGATTCCTTGCCAACCGATTGCACCTATTCCTTTCCAACCCATTGGTTTTACACCAAACCATTCATTTTTTTCGGCACGAATACCAATAAAATTAATAGGGTAGAAGGTCATCTTTAAGGCAATAAC
>CAZEOC010000073.1:0-8983 GCA_964513525.1 uncultured Saprospiraceae bacterium
TTTCGGAATCCTGTTCCTAAATTCAAACGGAATTGATTGTTTTTATTAATATCAAAACGGTAAGCAATTCGAGGAGAAATAATGTTTCCGTGATTGACATTATAATCGTATCGCAAACCGACTAATAAATTATTTCTATCGTTTGGTTTCCATTCTGTTTGTGCAAAAACACCTGGAAAAAATTGCTCATCTACCGTTTCCGTCGCTGGTGTATCGTCATCATATAAATTGTAACGTAAAGCCGTTCCCGTCATTAAATGCAAAGTAGGAGAGAGGTCTTTTTCCAAAAATAATTGACCAAATGCTGTATGTTGATTGGCAATAAAAGGCATATCACCATAAACTGAATTTTGGTCGTGATAATTATAAGACGCTTGGAAAAATACGTTTTGCTTTACTGGCAATTGGTAATTCAAAATCGTCTCAAAACGTTTTGTATAAATACTTTCGCCGTAAATTAAATCCGTTCCTCTGAACTCTTCTGTCCAATCTGTTTCTCCGCCCCAACGATTTTCTTGCATATAACGCATTGCCAAAGTTGCGGTTCTATTTTGAGGTCGCTTGATTTGCCATTTATTGAAAATTGAAAATCTATCTTGTAAAGTCAAATCCGTAAAACCATCTTCATTATTATCAATAATTTGATTGAATTTGAAGTAATTTCCGCTGATTAGTGTACCAACATTTTTACTGACTTTTGCAGAAATACTGCCGTCAAGTGTGAATTCACCCCAAGTTGTTCCTTGTGCTTCAAGCGTGATTTGCCCCGCATTTTCTAATGGATTTTTTGTAATAACATTGATAATTCCTGCCATCGCTTCTGAACCATATAAGGCAGAAGCTGGACCTTTGACGACTTCAATTCTATCAGTAATCGAGTTTGGAATTCCCATTAAACCATAAACGGTTGAGAGTCCGCTTACAATCGGCATTCCATCAATCAAAATCATTGTGTAACCGCCTTCCATTCCGTTGATATGAATATCGCCAGTATTACAGACGTTGCAATTTAATTGCGGCTTTACACCGTTCACCATTTCTACAGCTTGAAATAAATTTGGTGTTGGATTTTTTTGGAATAATTTGGCGGATAAAATTTCGACTTTTACAGGACTTTCTGATATTCGATTTTCTCGCTGTGTTCCCGTAACGACAACTTCTTCAAAAATATCTACGCCTTTTACAAGCTGAGCCGTAAAGTTTTTAGCTTCATTTTCTTGGACGGAAATCGTTTGTTCGTATTGCAAATAGCCGATATACGAGACGACCATTTGATATTCGCCGAAAGGCAAATTTTCGAAAACTACTTTACCTTCATTATTGGTTGTTTTTCCAAAATTTGTTCCTTTTAGTAAAACCGTGGCATAAGTCAAAGCGGTATTTTTATCATCAATAACTTGTATTTCAATCGTCTTTTGTGCCGCTAAAGAAAGACTAAAGAAGAGGAAAAGTAAGGTATATTTAAGTTGCATTTTTATAACGTTTAAAATTATTTTATTAATCCTATAATTAATAATAATACAAAGTTAAAAATGTTTTTAGATTAGTCTAAAAATTTAACAACTAATAATATTCACCACGGAGTTGCACAGAGTTTCACGGAGTTTTTTTGAAAGTAGTCTTGCTACTTTGGAAGAGAAATATTCTTAAGCGGCAAAGCCATAAAAACTCCGTGAAACTCTGTGCAACTCCGTGGTAAAAAACTAATCGAGGAAACGCATTTTATAATTTTCTAATTGCTCAAAACTCGTGTTCACACCGCCACAAGCGATGACTAAAGTGGTATCTTCTTTTGTCAGATTTTCGGAATATAAAAGTGGAAAAGCTAAGGCTGCACCACAAGCTGGTTCGACCAAAACATTATATTCGTTCAAAAAAGAAAACATCGCTCGAACAGTATCTTCGTCTTCAACTAAAAATGGTTTCACCTTATATTTTTTGGCTTGTTGAAATGCCTTTTTGGCTATTTTTTTTGCACCTAAACTGGAGGCAATAGTTTGAATTTTTTCTAATTCAACGATTTCATCATTGATAATACTATTATGAAAAGAAGCTGCTCCAGAAGTCTCAACCGCAATGACTTCAGTACTTCCCCAGCCATTTCTTTTCAACCCTTTCAAAATGCCTAATAGTAATCCGCCGCCGCCAACTGAGACGACAATTTTTGAAGGTTGCGACATTACTTTTGCACATTCATCTATCATAGTCGCATGACCTTCCCAAAGCAATTTATCATCAAAAGGGGAAACGTAAACTGCGTTTGTCGCTTCGGCTTCTTTTAATGCAAAAGCGTGTGCTTCGTCCCAGACATTGCCATGAATTTCAACTTCTACTTCCAAATTTCGAATCTTCTGAATCATAAATTCTGAAGTCGTTTTTGGAACAATAATTTTAATTTCTGCACCTAATTTTTTGGCAACAAAAGCTATCGCTAAACCTGCATTTCCGCCCGAAGAGGCGATAAACTTATTTTGCCCTTTTGCCAAATAATGCCGACAAATATTTTCCATTCCACGGATTTTGAAAGAACCTACAGGTTGGTAACATTCCATTTTATAAAAGACATTTAAGCCTTTCTCTTGTTTTAATTTGTGGGATTGTAAAACTGGCGTTTGGTTGTATATTGTCATAGTTTTAAATTTTTGAACTCACCCTAAATCTCTCTTTTTTTAAGAGAGGGACTTTTATCTCAACTTGATGTAAGATGCGAAGCTGAGTGTTGCTCCCCTCTTTTTCAAGAGAGGGGTTGGGGTGAGTTTACTTTATCGTTTTATTTCCCAATTCGTTCGCCCATTTTTACTGCCATTTCGATTCCTTTCTTAGTATTTTCTAAAATATCAGCATCAATTGTAAAGTGTTGATTATCAACTAACATGACAACTGTAGAACCGCCAAAAGCGAAATATCCCATTTCATCTCCTTTTTTAATATTGGTATTTGGAGTGTATGTTTCGATGATAGTTCCAACCATTGTCGCACCAACTGGACTTAATAGAATTTCGCCTTTATTTTTCGTTTGTAAAGTCAAATACTCTCGTTTGTTTTCAACAAAAACTCTGGTGAAGTTTTGATGTAAAGCATAAGGTGAAACGGAAAAATAGCGACCTTTAATCTCTTTGGTTTTTGAAACTAAACCACTATATGGAAAATGAAAACGATGGTAATCATTCGGTGCTAAACGGAAAATCAATAAAGCTGAATTTTCATATTTTTTTGCTAATTCTCCATCTTGTAAAAAGTCTTTTAGTGTGAACTTCTGACCTTTTACGAAAAATTCACTGACTTCTGTAACTCGCTCAAAAGCTAATAATTTTGCATCTGCTGGAGAAACTAA
This sequence comes from uncultured Saprospiraceae bacterium, assembly GCA_964513525.1. GTDB lineage: Bacteria > Bacteroidota > Bacteroidia > Chitinophagales > Saprospiraceae > CAWVWD01. Next base: position 3,335 of record CAZEOC010000073.1, read on the forward strand.
ATCTGTTTCGATTGGTCGAGCTTCTGGTTTTAGTTTTCGGTAGAAAAAATCGTTGAAAGAAGTAAATTCAGCGATAGATTTTCGAGCTTCTGTCATATCAATATTCAAAGATTTGACGAAACTTGCAATATTTTTAGTCGAACTTTTTCGATTCATTAATCGACCGTATAAAGCAGACAAAGCTTTTCTTTTGACTAATAAATTTAAAGCTAATTCTCCAATTGGATTATAATATAAAAACTTTAGAAAACCTTCTCCTGGAGGTGTTTCGGTGATTAGTTCTCCAGTTTTTCTGTTGATATATTTGATGTTTTTCATAGTTTTTTTAATAAAGTTAATAGTTATTCATTAACGGTTAATCGTCTGATTCGAGGTACTTTATTTGATAAATTATACAGAGTCAAAAAATATGAAGTATTTTTAATGAAATTATTTCATGGAACTACTGATTAACAAATTTTCTTTTTTCCAATCGCTCTACTTTTTCCAAAAATCCATCTGGCATTTTCATTTTTTGAGTAATAGAGAAATCATAGAAAACTAATTTTTGATTAGAAATTCCAACGATTCGTTGATGTTGTTTACTAAAAAGGTGTGTTTCTATAGCAATATGAAATTCACCATAATCGGTTGCCCGAGTTGCAACTACTAATGTATCAGGATAAGTTACTGGAAAAATATATTTAAAATCAACTTTTGCAACGATAACGCCTGTACCTGTTTTTGGTGCAACATTAAAATTTAATGCTTCGAAATAAGCGATTCTTCCAGTTTCGACAAAACCTAAATATTTGACATTATGAACGTTACTTGCAGCATCCATATCTCGCCATTCAATTTTTATTTCTGTTGTGATTGGGAAATCTTTTACTAAATCTTTCATATTTTGATGTCGATTATAAAATCACAAAATTAATCAATCAGAATCAAATGAAAAATTACTTATTAGCAATTATTGCTCTGACATTTTTTGCTTGTACGCAAGGTACAGAAGAAGTGCAACAAGTTCAAGAAGAAACAGAAAATATCAAACCAACAATTACGGAAATGGAATTATTATTAGATGTTAAAAATCAGCTTGGAGAAGGTTCTATTTGGAATCATAAAACAGAAGAATTATGGTGGATTGATATTGAAGGCTTTTTGTTTAATACTTATAATCCAAAAACAAAGGAACACAAAACAATTGATGTGAAACAACATATTGGAACGGTTGTACCAAGTAGAGATGGACTTTCTGCGATTTTAGCTTTGCGAACTGGTATTTATAAAATGGATATTGAAACGGAGGAAATGACCTTTTTGGTAAGTCCTGAATCTGATACGAATAACATTCGATTAAACGATGGAAAATGTGACCCAGCTGGTCGTTTTTGGGTTGGTTCGATGCACTTTAGTCAAACAAAATATGCAGCTAATCTTTTTCAAATTCAACCAACTCGTAATCAGGTTTTAAGTCGAAAAATGCAAGATTCGGTGACGATTTCTAATGGAATCATTTGGTCGTTAGATGAAAAAACGATGTATTATATTGATACAGATAGAGGGAATGTTCGAGCGTATGATTATGATAAAACGACAGGCGATATTGCTAATGAACGAGTTGTTATAACGGTTTCAGATACTTTGGGTTATCCTGACGGAATGACGATTGACAATGAAGGAATGTTATGGATTGCCTTATGGAATGGCGATTGTGTCACGCGTTGGAATCCAAATACTGGTGAATTATTACAAAAAATAGAAGTACCAGCTCACAATGTCACTTCCTGTGCTTTTGGTGGTGAAAATTTAGAAACCTTATATATCACTACTGCAAGATTAGATATGACAGAAGAAGAACTGGCAGCAAAACCACTTTCTGGTGGCGTTTTCAAAGTGAATCCTGGTGTTCGTGGTGTGGAAAGTTACTTTTTTGCACAGTAGAATTTAATTGAAAACGGAGAATTGAAAATTAAAAATGACCAAATTCAATGTATAGCAAATCGTAAAGCAATTTTTTCATTGAGTTTGGACATTTTTAATTATAGATAGTTTATAACTTTTCCTTTCAACTATTTTCTGTGTGCCTATGGTTTTTAATTTGGAATTAACAAAAAATAACTTAACTTTGAAATTGAAAGTTCTTTTAACGAGTGGTATGAAGAAAAAAATAAACCATAATAATCCTACAATTTCAGATTTGCCATTTTATGGTTTTATCGCTTTTGTTTTTATTGTTTTCAAATTGCTTTATAAGTATTGGGGAAATGATGAACTATTGCTATTGATTAGTCCTGTTAGTTATTTGGTTAGTTTTTTTGCAGATTCTGCTGTAGAATATTCGAGTGAAAGTGGTTATTTTTTACCAAGTTTGAATATTATTATCAATAAATCCTGTTCGGGTTTTAATTTTGCTTTAATCACTTTTATAATATTCAGTTTTACGATAATTACGAAAGTAAAAACAGCAAAAAATCGTATATTCCTAATATTATTATCCTTTATTTTAGCATATATATTAACAATATTCTCTAATACTTCAAGAATCCTTTCTATTCTTAAGATGAATGAAATCTTTCCGAATTGGGATGACAAATACGAATGGCTACATGTTACACAAGGGAGTTTTGTTAATCTATTTTTTTTAATTGGAAGTTATTTATTATTAAATAAATGGCTTGAAAGTAAATATTCTATCGGCTAAACTCACCCCAACCCCTCTCTTAAAAATAGAGGGGCTTTTGCAGCCTTGCTGCTTCCCGTATGAATAAATGGCTGAAAGCCATTTTGAAAGTCCCTCTATTTTTAAGAGAGGGGTTGGGGTGAGTTAAATAAAAAAACATGAAGAATCTATTGAATCCAAAATGGCTTTTAATCGTCAACACTTTACCAATTACACTCTATTTGATTTTAGCAGGTTTAGAATTGAATGTTGCTTGGACTTTATTGTCCTCATATGATTTAGAAATTTGGTTGTCCATGGGTGCTGGTTTATTGTTATTAGCTGGTGCGGTCTTCGCTTATTCTTTAAGGGCAACATACCAAAATAAAAACATTTCAGTCCTTTATGCTTTATTGGCTTTAGGAGGACATATTGCATATATGATATTGTATTTGGAATATTTTGATGATGCTTTACGAGATATTCCAAGGTGGATGATATCGGCAGATTTTGAAATTTATGCTTTTACTTTTTTAATGCCGACTTTGATTCATGCTGTCTTTGTAATGGTGTTAGGATTGAGTAATCATAAATTTATAAATCCTTGGCTCAATTTATTAGCCGCCTTTTTGATACCATTTTTAATTTTTGTATTTGTACAAGTAGGTTTACCTTTTTGGGATGTTTTTGATTCAGAAATCGGGGAGATTTTAGGTGTTTTCCTTGCGTGTTTCATAATAATTGCTTTCATCTTCTTCATTATTCGAGCGGTTTATTTGTTTTCTCAACGACAAAAAGAACGCAACTCAATTTTAGTTTTGATTTTCAGAATCTTGATTGCAGTTGTTTTTCCGATTTTAGGTTTATTATTTAATCAAGGTGCTTTTGATACTGATTTTTCTATTGATAATGATAGGGGAATTTTTGGGAATTTCGGTAGTTGGAGTTTTTATATCATTGCCTTGTTGAATGGTATTTTAGTTTGTTTGCCAGAGCGAGAAAATCCAAAATATCGTTTAGTTTTATTTGCTGGTCGAGCAATTGGCTTTACTTATGTCACTTATTTTTTCTTCGTGTTTTTGCCTTATTTACCACTTTCTATCGTTGCGGTTTTGGCAGTTGGTTTAGGTTTTTTGATGTTGACACCTTTAGTTTTATTTGTGATGCAAGGTCAAATTTTATATAATGATTATATCTTTTTGAAACAATTTAATCCAGTAAAAAAACTGAATCTTATCGTAATTATTGGCTTATTAATTTTGCCAATTGGAATTATAATTAATTATTCAGGGGATAAAAAAGTCTTGAACGTAACCTTAGATTATATCTATTATCCTGATTATTCAAAGGAATATGATTTAAACGAAAAGTCAATTAATCGAGTCTTACAAAACGTAAAATCGAATAAAAAAAATAGGAGAGGAGGACTTGCATTTGAAAGTACACATACGCCATTCTTATCTCGGTTTTACACTTGGTTAGTCTTAGATAATATGACACTTTCAGATAGAAAAATTAAAAAAATTGAATCTATTTTTTATGGTGAATTTTCTACAAATTCAAGCGGTTTTTTTAATCGAACGCCAATTGATGGTGAGGTTGATATTACAAATTATAAAGTGAAAAGTGAATATGATGAAAAGCAAAATGCTTGGCTGACTTGGGTTGATTTTGAAATGACTAATTTAGATACAACAAGTGGTCAAAAGGAATTTGATATTGCTTTTGATTTGCCAACTGGTTGTTGGATAAGTGATTACTATTTGGATATAGAAGGAAAACGAGAAAAAGGTATTCTGGCAGAAAAAAGAGCTGCAGTTTGGATTTATCAACAGATTACGAATACTCGTCGAGACCCTGGTTTATTGAATTATGTTGGTGCAAATACGGTTCGCTTTCGAATTTTTCCATTTTTGAAAAATGAAGTCAGAACGACTGGAATTCAGTTTTTGCATAAAGAACCAACGACTATAAATATTGCAAATGAAACCATACAATTAGGCGATACTTTGCGTCAGCAAAATATAGAAACGGCAACAGATTTGACGAAAAATGTCGTTTATCTTTCGGCTGCGGCCAAATCGAAATTACCAAAAGTAGAACGGAAACCATATTATCATTTTATCATTGATGTTTCTGAAGAAATGGGAGATAAAAGTGATGATTATGAGAAGCTATTAAGTGATTTTATTAATAAAAATAAAGTTGATATTAATAAGGCAGAATTCAATTTTACAGGGAAATATTCGAGGATTATTAATGGTAAAGATTGGAAAATAGCATTAAAAAATCAAGCGTTTCAAGGTGGATTTTATTTTGAAAGAGCAGTGAAAAAGTGTCTATTCAATGCTTATGAAAATCGAAAAGGTGAATATCCGATTATCGTTGTTTTTAGTAAGAATGATATCGGCTACTATATACATACGGACCTTTCTCAATTTGAAAATTTACTTCCAGAAGTAAATGAGTTTTATAGAATAACATCTGATGAAGAAAGTATTTTTAGATATAATTTATCTAAAAAATTCTTGTCAAAAAATTCTTCTAAAGTATTGACTATAAATGCAAAACCTGTTTTAGCTTACCCAAATACTAAAAATCCAATCACTTATTTAGAAGATAATAAGGAAGCGAGTATTGTATTGAAAAAATCGATTATTAATAATCAATTAGAAGGAGTAACAGAAAAAGATTGGAAATCCGCATTAACCATGCAAGCGAATTGGCGAACTCAAAATTTACATCCAGAAATTGCTGAAAAAGAATATTATGAATTATTAAAATCAAGCTTTAAATCAGGCGTTATGTCACCATTGACTTCGTTTATTTCTTTAGAAAACGAAGCCCAAAAACAAATGCTTTACAAAAAGCAAAGAGAAGCGCTTAACGGAAATAAAGCGTTTGATATAGGTGAACAACCCGACCCGATGCCAGAACCAGAAATTTGGATTTTGCTGGTTTTGTTTGGAATCTTTTTAGGGATTAAGAAAATTAGAAGTTAGAAA
>CAZEOC010000073.1:9083-12350 GCA_964513525.1 uncultured Saprospiraceae bacterium
TTTATTAATAATTCAACTACAAAAAATTAATTCATCAAAAACAAATCTCCTTTTTTAATAGTGGTTTCTGAATCAACAGTACTTTTATATTCTACTGTCCAAACATAAGTATCTTGCGCTTGTAATTTTCCATCAAAAGTACCGTCCCAACCAGAGTTTCCTGGAGTGGCAGAAGTAGATTCATAGACCATTTGCCCCCAACGGTTAAAGATTTTGAAATTGAAACTCGTAAATTCACAACCTTCTTCAATAATCGGAAATAGTGTTTCATTTTGTCCATCGCCATTCGGAGAGAAAGCATTTGGAAAGACAACGATACAATCGCATGATTCTTCCGAAATTGTAATTTCATCACTTGCAGTACAAGTATTTTCAGTAACCGTTACCCCATAAGTTCCCGCATCACTTGCTGTAAAATTAGCACCTGTCGAACCATCTTGCCAAACATAAGTACCATTATTACCATTTGATGCATCAAGAATAACCTCATCTTGTACACAAATCAAAGTATCATTTCCAATGAATATAAAAGGTATTTGTCCTTCTATGATATTGATTGAAGCATTATTAATACAACCATTATCATCTGTAACGGTAACAGAAAAAGTACCTGAAAACTGTGTAGAAATGGAACTGTTTGTAGAATTATCTTGCCAAACATAAGTCACAGGAACATCAGCAGAAGCAGTGATTTCTAATGATTCTCCAGCACATAAAATGGTATCTTCACTAAAACTAATTGTTGGTAAATCAGCAATTAAAACGAAAACGGTATCACTACTTTGACAGCCAAATCCCGTTGTTGTCGTTAAAATATAATCTCCAGTTGTATTTGCGGTAAAGCTATTTCCAGTCGAACCATCTTGCCATTCAAAACTAACATCCACTATATTAGATGTAAATGTTACAGAATCACCTGGACAGAGTGTGACATCATTGCCTAACATTGGCGGCGCAGCAGCTAACAAACTTAATTGAGTAGTGACAACACTATCACAACCATTTATCGAAGTCAAGGTATCTAAATAGAAACCTGCTTGAGTTTGCCAATTATTTTGTAAGAAAACAGAATCGCCTTCACATATTGTAATGTCACCACTTCCCACATAACTGATTAAATTCAATTCTGTTACAATAATACTATCACAACCATCAACTGTAGCTTGAATCGTATCTCGATAGAAACCACTTTGTGTTTGCCAATTATTTTGTAAAAAGATAGAATCTCCAGCACAAATTGAAGTAACCGCATTAGTTGTATAACTTGTTAAAGTCAATTCTGTAGTTAGAATAGAATCACAACCATTAAAAGCTGTCAAAGTATCATTATAAAAACCTGCTTGTGTTCTAAATGCACCACCAATAAATAAACTATCTCCAGCACAAACAGAAGCATTTAATGGTGTTGGTGCTAAATTATTAACTGTAATCGTAACATCATCTGAAACGGAACATAATTCAATTAACGAAATATCATCCAATGCCGCATCATTTCCACTTGCTGCTAAATTCTGATTCATGATACAAAAGTTAGCAGAAGTTAAACTACCGGAATTCCATGTAAAGGAAATTTCTTGCCATTGACAAGTTGTATTCGAAAGTGTGACTGGTGTACTCACAGCAGTTCCATTTACTTCCACAAAAAACTGTGCAGGACTCGAAGCGACGGTACTAATTGCCCACATCGAAAAGGTATAATTTGTATTTGGATTTACGGCAACGGTTTGACACCAAGCTGAAGTATTTGGATTAGAAGAACAATTCAAAACCAGCATATTTGTACCTGTCGGTGTGTGATCTGGACAAGATGAAAAGTTATTATGAACAAGATTTGGACTTGTTGTAATTGCATAAGTACTATTCAAGGATAAAAGACCAAAACTTCCTCCACTTCCAGGAACGTGACCAGTTGTGAAGCCAGTATTTCCTAATTCAAAATCACCATTTGTAATCAAATTGGTTGCTAATGGTGTAGAAACAGTGTAGGTATAAGTTGTCGTTGTACTTGGCGTTGCAACTGGATTTAGAATATTTGGATTATTCAATCCAGTTGTCGGAGTCCATGATGCTGTCGCCGTTGCTGGTACTACACCAGTTGTTGATGCACTCAGTTGAACAGCTGATGGATTACACAAAAAAGTATCTGGTGTGGCTACCGTTACAGTATACCCACATTGTGCCGTCAGAAAATTTATAGCGCTAATTAATAATAAAGAGGATAGGAGAATTTTTTTCATAAGAAGAATTTTAAAAACCAAAATTGTGGTAGATGTTTTAAAGAATTATACACTAAAGCTAATTTATTATAAACGGATAATGAAATTAAATATTAATAATGTAAATTTAATTTACTCATATAAAAATATCTTGCATGAAATTTATTAATAAAAAAATTAATAAAAAAATCCCTACCAAATAAAATTTAGTAGGGATTTTTAACTTTTAAAGCTATTCAAATCTTATCCGAAATTCAAGTTAAAATTGTAGTGATAAACATATAACCAAATAGAAAGAACGAATAGAATCGTTAATATAACGTAAACGAAAAAACTTTGTGCTGATTTTGACCTTTTTGGTTCAATCATTTTCATAGTTCAAATATTTTATAGTGTAATAATTTTTTGATTGTCAACTTATTAATAAACAATTAGCTTATCAGAGTACAAAATTACTTATTGAAAATGGAAAAGGCAAGAAAAAAGTCAAACGATTTATTTTTTAATAAAATTGAAGTAGAAAAAGCAAGTTTTTAAACCTATTTTCGTCTAAGCATTATTCCAAACAAAATTCACCAAAAGTTTTATTACTTACTTAAATTTTAATATTAGAATCTATCTAAAATTACTATAATTCTTGTGGTGAATAACAAATTATAATAATGAAAAAACCACTTTTACTTATTTGTTTATTAATAATAACATTATCAAGTCAGGCACAATTAAGTCCTACAATCACATCATTTTTACAAAATACAACAGTAACGGGTACTTATTACAATGCAGGAAGTTCTGTTGCTATTGGTAACAACATCTTGGTGAATTGTCAAAAAGTTGAATACTCAACTGACTTCGTTTATGTAACTGCAACTGGAGTACCTGCTTATACAACTGGTCCTTTCCAAGACGGAAATCCTTCTCAAGCAACTGATCAGGCGGCGATTTTTAAAATTCCATTGAATCCAACACAAAATACAGGAACACCAGTAGAAACAAATCCTGGAAATGTTGGCGTATTTATTAATGGTGTTGCCTTATTTGATTGGAGAGA
>CAZEOC010000074.1:0-12223 GCA_964513525.1 uncultured Saprospiraceae bacterium
TAGTCAATTCTTCAAGAGGAATTATTTATGCAAGTGATGGGGAAGATTTTGCAGAGAAAGCGAGGGAAAAAGCCTTAGTTTTACAGCAGCAAATGGCAAGTTTTATTGAAAGTAAAATTGATTAAAATGTTAATTGTTAATTGTTAACTGTTAATTGGCAAGAGCAAGGATACTTTACTTGACCAACTTTAATATTAAAAATGTTTTGCATTTTTGTTGGATAATATGGTTTCATGTAACTGCCAATTAACAGTTAACAATTAATCGTTAACAATTAATAAATATTGAATTGGGAAGAAGACGTAGAAAACCAAAAATAGTGGAGCGAGTGCGATTAACAGAAATTGCAGATAAAGGACGTGCATTTGGCAAAAAAGATGATATGGCTTATTTTGTTGATGGTGCAGTTCCTGGTGATGTTATAGATGTTTTGGTGACGAAGAAACGAAAAAGTTATAATCAAGGTCGAACTATCAAAATACACGAATATTCTGATAAACGAGTTGAACCTTTTTGTGAGCATTTTGAGCATTGTGGCGGTTGCAAGTGGCAAAATTTGGCTTATGAAGAGCAATTAAAACAAAAAGCTCAAGTAACCAAAAATGCTATTGAACGATTAGGGAAACAAGAAAATTTTGATTTCTTACCGATTGTCGGTTCTGAAAAAACTCGTTATTATAGAAATAAATTAGAGTTTTCTTTTTCTAATAAACGTTGGTTGACGGAAGAGGAAATAGAATCTGGAGAAGATTTTAGTAATCGAGATGCTTCGGGTTTTCATCGTGCAGGTGCTTTTGATAAGATTTTACAAATTGACCATTGTTATTTACAAGGTGGTTTGTCGAATGAGATTAGAAACACTGTTCATGCTTTTGCAATTAAAAACGGATTGACTTTCTTTGATGTACGTGGGAAAAGTGGTTTACTCAGAAACTTGATGCTTCGTACGACAACGATTGGCGAAACGATGGTTTTGGTTATTTTTCATGATGATGAATTAGAAAATAGAACTTCTTTATTAAATCATCTGAAAGAAAAGTTTCCACAAATTACGTCTTTGCAATACATTATTAATCAAAAGGCAAATGATACTTATTTAGATTTACCGATTGAAACGTTCTATGGTAGAGATTTTATTTATGAACAATTAGGACATTTGAAATATAAGATTGGTGCAAAATCATTCTTTCAAACAAATACAGAACAAGGTTTTAATTTATATAGCATCGTTGCTGATTTTGCTGCACTTTCGGGTGAAGAAAATGTTTATGATTTATATACCGGAACTGGAAGCATTGCCCTTTTTGTAGCGAATAAAGCAAAACATGTTGTTGGAATTGAAGAGATTGAGCCAGCAATTGAAGATGCAAAAATTAATGCTCAAAATAATAATATCGAAAATGTTACTTTCTATGTCGGTGATGTAAAAGATATTTTGACGGACGAGTTTGCGGTAAAACATGGTAAACCTGATGTATTAATCACCGATCCGCCAAGAGCTGGAATGCATGAAAAAGTAGTGCAAATGTTATTGGAATTAGAAGCTCCTAAAATGGTTTATGTGAGTTGTAATCCTGCAACACAAGCACGAGATTTAAAATTATTAAGCGAAAAATACCAATTAGTAAAAGTACAACCTGTGGATATGTTTCCACATACGCATCATATTGAAAATGTAGCACTTTTACAGCTTCGCTAAAAATGTTAATCGTTAATTGTTATCGAAAAAACTATAAACTCGTTTTATTCAGTAAAATGAAAAACGTATTTTATAAATCAGTCAAATAACAATTAACGAATAGCAATTAATTATTAATATTTTTATAAAATAATGAATACACACGATAAAAATTTAAAAGAATTAGAACGAGATTTAAGTAAATATCGTCCAATGTTCAGAAATGCAACCGATGCGATAATAGAACAAGATGTTTCTAATTATCCTATTTACGTTGCACATAAAGATAATCCTGTTTTGGGAATAAATCTTTTAGATAATAATAAATCAAATACCTTTTGGTCTTTCACAGCTTCTACTTTAGAAGAATTTGCAACTAAGCAAATTATAGAAATGGCAAAAGTGGACGATTTTAAGAAGGTTTATAAAAATCCTAAAGAATTTATTTGCGTATTTATTTTAGATCAGAGTGGAGGACAATTTATTTTCTATCCAATGAAAGTTGTATAATTCAACAGACATTATACATATTAAACCTTTATCGTATGTAAAATATCTTATTATTCAAACATTTAACTTTTTAATATTCATTAATAATTTAATAAACAATGAAATCTATTAGTATCAACACTTTTAAGTAATTTACTATTCCTAAATTATTTACTAAAAAATATCAATTTTGAGGTAAAATGGATTGTTTTTTGATTATTGTTTAACAATAGTTAAAAATTAATAGAAAGTTAGTTAAAAATAGTCACCCGATTATGCAAAATAATATTGCCAATTACGAATCATATCATAAAATCTTATTAATAGAAGATAATCCTGGAGATGCTCGTTTAGTAGAAATACTACTCGAGGAGTCTGACTTTTATGAATGTAAGATAATTAACAAAACAACTTTGGCAAGTGGTATAGAAGCATTGCAAAATGAATATTTTGCTGCCGTGCTTTTGGACTTGACGCTACCTGATAGTAAAGGCTTCGAAACTTTGGAACAATTGATTGAAGCATCTCCTGATGTGAATGTTATTGTGATGACAGGTTTGGCTGCTAAGGAGATCGGGATTCGTGCAGTTAAGGTCGGTGCTCAAGATTTTTTGGTAAAAGGGGAATTTGATTCAGATCAATTGGCTAAAACTTTACGTTATTCTATTGAACGTAATAGTGTACTTCAAAGACTTGAAGAAACACAGAGAATTGCACATATTGGGAATTGGGAATATGTTATTAGTTCACAGAAGTTTAAACTATCAAGTGAGATTTACAGAATGTTTGGTTATGGACCAAAGGATTTCGAATTCACGAGAGATTTGTTTACAAAGCACGTTCATAAGGAAGATATCATAATTGTTAATGAAATCGTCTTAGCTGCTTATAAGGGTAAGGTTGTAACAAAAGATTTTAGAATAACGGATAAAAATGGTAACATAAAATTTATCAATATACAGTCTTCTGTTTCTCAACCGAACGCTGCTGGTCGTTATTCAAGTATTAAAGGAATTGTTCAAGATGTTACAGAACGTAAATTAGCAGAATTAGAATTATTAAAAAGTCAGAAACAATATAAAACCATATTTTCACAATCGAAAGATGCAATTTATATTAGTGATGGGAATCATATTCTTGATTTCAATGATGCAACTTTAAACTTATTTGGTTATACTTCTGAAGAGTTAAAAGCTATTCATGTTGAAAAACTTTATGTCAATCCTGAAGAACGCAATCATTTTTTAAAAGTAATCAATGAGGTTCATTCTGTTAAGAATTATGAAGTTGAATTAATAACCAAAAGTGGTGCAGTTAGACAGTGTTTACTCACTACTAACTTTATTTCTAATGATGAATTTACGGGTTACCATGGAATTATTCGGGATATAACAGAACGTAAACAAACAGAAGAATTAAGAAAAGCTAAAGAATTAGCAGAACGTTCTGCTAAGATGAAAGAGCAGTTCTTAGCAAATGTTAGTCACGAGATGCGAACGCCTATGAACGCTATCTTAGGTTTGACTAATTTATTATTAAAGACAACAATTGATGATGAGCAGGATAATTACTTAACATCAATTAGAGAATCTTCTCAGCACTTATTAGGAATTATTAATGATATTTTAGAAATTTCAAGCCTTCGAGAAGGAAAAATAAACTTAGAAGAAAAGGAATTAAATATTTCCGATTTACTTCATAATCTAAGGACTATTATTGATTATAAAATCAAGGAGAAGAACTTAAAATTAGAAGTTAATATCAATGAAAATGTACCTAAAGTTGTTTTAGGTGATGTTTTAAGAGTTCAACAAGTTTTAACAAATTTAGCTGGTAATGCAGTGAAATTTACAGAATCTGGTTTTGTAAAAATTAATGTTGAAAAGATTAAAGAAACGGAAACAGAAGATATTTTACAGTTTAGTGTAATAGATTCAGGAATTGGAATTCCTGAGGACAAAATTGAAATGATTTTTGAAACCTTCACACGTGTATTTGATGAAAAAGTCAAAACTTATGGTGGAACAGGTTTAGGTTTAGCAATTACTAAACAGTTGGTTCAGCTACATGGTGGAATCATTCGTGTAGAAAGTGTTTTGGATAAAGGTTCGACATTTATCTGTGAAATTCCATTCAAGAAAGTTCAACATTCAATCGAAGAGGCAATCGTTGAGGAAGAAGAAGAGATTAATTTGAACATTGGACGTGATATTCACATTTTATTAGCAGAAGATCATAAATTAAATCAGATTGTTGCTCGAAAAACATTGGAAAAAGAATTTGATAATGTAAAAGTAACTATTGCTGATAATGGAAGAATTGCTGTTGATAAATTAGCAGAGAATGAATTCGATTTAGTTTTGATGGATATTCAAATGCCTGTAATGGATGGATATGAAGCAACTAAATATATAAGAGAACAAATGCCGCCGAATAAGGCGAATACCGTTATATTTGCTATGACTGCTCACGCACACATGGCTCAAGATGAAAAATATAAGGAATATGGCATGGATGATTGTGTTTTAAAACCTTTCGATCCTAAACAATTGTTCTCAAAAATCGCTTATTATATTCATAAGAATAATAATAAAACTAACGATAATAACAACCAAGAAGATATTAAAATGAGTAATTCGAACGAAATGGATATTAAAATTGATTTAAGTTATATGGATTTAATGGCTGATGGTGATAATGATATGAAAAAAGTCATGTTAGAATTACTATTCGACGAACCAGTTGAAGAAATCAAGTCAATGTATGGATTGAATAAAAATCAAGATTGGGATTCTTTGAAAAAAGTTAGCCATAAGATGAAATCTACTTTAGCATTTGTCGGAAATGATACGATTACAAATGTTAATAAGGAAATTGAACAAATCTCTATGGATGTTTCTGAAACTGAAAAACTACCAGTTTTGATTAGTCAATTAGACAAAATGTATGAAGTTGTATTAGTACAATTGAAAGAAGAACATCAAAAATTGAATTAATTCATTTTGATTCTTCTAATTATAAACAAGAAAAGCTATCCATAATTGGATAGCTTTTCTTGTTTTAATGAATCCTACTTAAACACAAATAAGATTAAAATTTCTCAGGACTTGCATTCGCAATATGGCGAACATAAAATTCTGGATAAGGTTTTTCTAATAATTCCCCTTTTTCTAAGGTAGGATAAAACTCATCATAAGACTGAATTTCATGGAAATTAATTCTACGATTTACATGAAATCTTTCAATTTGTTCCGCATCTTCTAATCCTGCTGCTGCTAATAATTCCACAAAAGCCTTTACCGTTTCACTGTGATAATTTGCTACTCGAATTTTTTTATCTCCAACAACTAAGCCCTTTACCAACTCTTTTTTCTGAGTTGCAATTCCAGTAGGACAAATATTTAGATTACACTCTAATGCTTGAATACAACCTAATGCCATCATCATTGCTCTCGCACTATAACAAGCATCTGCACCCAAAGCAACTGCTTTGAAAATATCAAAACCAGTAACGATTTTACCCGAAGCTAAAATTTTAATTTCATCTTTTAAGTCATATCCAACCAACGTATCATAGACAAATGCTAAACCTTCTCTTATTGGTGTTCCAACAGAATTAGCGAATTCAATTGGCGCAGCTCCTGTTCCACCTTCTCCGCCATCAACGGTGATAAAATCAGGATAAATTCCCGTTTTTTTGATTGCTTGACAAATACTGATGAATTCAGATTTCAAGCCTAAACAAAGCTTAAACCCAACTGGTTTTCCACCAGATAAAGTTCTCAATTCTTGGATAAATTCTAACATTCCTATTGGCGTAGAAAAGGCAGAATGAAAAGGTGGTGAAAGCACGGCTTCTCCAGGTTTTACATTTCTAATTTTAGCAATTTCTGGTGTATTCTTTTTGGCTGGTAAAATTCCACCGTGTCCAGGTTTTGCTCCTTGAGATAATTTCAACTCAATCATTTTAACAGAAGAATGAGCAGCATTTTCTTTAAATACTTCTCCAGAAAATTGACCTTCTGGAGTTCTTGCACCAAAATATCCAGTACCAATTTGCCAGATTAAATCTCCTTCCATTTTAGTGTGGTAAGAACTAATTCCACCTTCTCCTGTATTATGAGCAAAATTTCCAATTTTAGCGCCTCCATTTAATGCTAAAAGTGCATTAGAACTCAATGAACCAAAACTCATTGCTGAAACATTAAAAATACTACAACTATAAGGTTGTGTACAATCTTTTCCACCAATAACAACTCTTGGATTTTCATTTAAACTATGCGCATCTTTCGCTGCAATTGAATGATTAACCCATTCATAACCTTCTTCATTGACATCCATCTGTGTACCAAATGGACTTGTATCTATTTCTTTTTTTGCACGTTGATAGACAACCGAACGATTCACTCGATTAAAAGGTCTTCCATTCAAATCTGATTCTACGAAATACTGATAAATCTTAGGTCTCAAAGCTTCCATTACATAACGTAAACGTCCTAAAATTGGGAAGTTTCGCATAATAGTATGCTTGGCTTGAAACATATCTCGCCAGCCAATAATTAATATTGGAATTAATATTATGGCAACTATAGAAAATATAGTTATTGATGTATAAAACCCTAAAACTGCTAATATTATCACGGATAAAATGGTAAATACAGTAAATTCGTTTCTCATATTTATATGTTCTATTTTGTAAATTTTCTAATTTCAAGTAGGGTTTAAAGTAGTTTAATTAGTTAAAGATTACTAAAGTAGTGTATTTGTATTTTCCTTAATAACTTCCGACGTTTAAAAATTAAAAAAGCATCTATTTTATCTAAAAAAGGGTGAAAATAAATTTTATAGCAAATAAATAAACTTTATTTACTAAACTTAATTAATTTCCATAATGATTGAAGTTTAAAAATTCTACTTCCTCTAAATATTCCTTCAAAAAAGAAAGATATGAGCATATATAAATACATCATCGGCATAATATCAATAAGTATCATATTTAGTTGTGTATCAGGAAATAAATTAAAAAATGAACCGCTGACACCTTATCCCAATACTTTGGAAATGGGATTTCATTATAAATTATATCATAAATCAAATGAATTATCAGAACTTCATTTACAAACAAATGGTGATGAATATAGAATAACCGTTCGTGCTTATGAAGATTTTCGTACTAAGGAAATTTTATACAAAAGTTCGCATCAAATCACTTCGATTAATAATTCTATAGAAAAAATAGAAATTCCTATTGCTAAAAAACAATATGCATTAGAAATATTATTGTTTAATAATTCTACAAATAAGGCTTCAAGTGATGCAATTTGGGTAGATAAAATAACAACAAATGCACAAACACTTAGGGTTTATGATAAAAATAATATTCCGTTTTTAAAAAAGTATGTAAGGGTGATGGACGGCTTACAATTCAATGCTTCTCTGACTGATTTACCAATTTATATTAAATATTTTGATGATAATTACAAACCTGCACCGCCACCTCATATTTCAAAAGCTTTATTATTCTCTCCGCTAAATGGAGCAAAAAATACATTGAGAATTCCTCAAAATGAAGTTTTCACTTTTGTAAAAGAAGGCTTGTATTTCGTTCATACAGATACTACATCTGAGCAAGGAATTTTCATTAGAGTGGTAGATTCGGATTTCCCCAAATTAAGAAAGGCAGAAGATTTGACCTTAAGTATTCGATATATTACCAAAAATGAAGAATACAATAGATTGACTTCGAAAAATACAGATACAAAAAATGAATTAGATAGGTTTTGGTTATCAAGAGGCGGAAATAAAGAAAAATCTCGAGCATTAATTCGTTTATATTATAATCGGGTTCAAATCTCAAATGAATTTTTTACCTCTTATAAAGCAGGTTGGAAAACAGATAAAGGCATCATCTTTACCATTTTTGGAAAACCAACCAGAGTACAAAAAACTAAAGATTCTGAATATTGGTATTACAAACGAACTCCTTATCGAGATTATATTGATTTTACATTCGATAAAAAAAATGAAACTTATATTCTGAGGCGTACACCAATGTTAGAACAAACCTGGAGTAGTCAAGTTTATGCATGGAGAAAAGGAGAAGTCATTTAAGCCAAAACATTCAATAATAACAAAAGGCTTTAACGAAATGAATCGTTAAAGCCTTTTCTATATTTTGATTTCGAATTACTTTTTAAAAGTCATTCAAATCATCAAAAGTAAATGAAATAAAGTAAACAGAACCGATATTTGGTGTACCAAATGATGTTCTATATTCTTGTCCTAAGATGTTGTTACCACCTAATTTTAAGATTACTTTACTATTTGGAACCTTGTAAGAAATCTGTGCATTTACAGATTGGTAACTCTCGATGAATCCTCTACCGAAAGCAGAATTCCAATTATATCCATCTGACCAATTATAACGAACTGTAAATCCAAATCCTTTTAATAAGTTATCATTGCTAAATCCAAGTCCAAAACGATGTTCTGGTGTATTAAATCCAGGCAATAATTCTGCATCTGCATCTACATTTTCAAATGAGGCATAGTTATAATTTCCTAATAAACGGAAACCTTGTGCTAATGCATATTCAAATGAAATTCCACCACCAATTGAAGTAACAGTACCAGTTGCATTTGTTGCTAATTGATACACAGTTGAATTTCCAGTTGCTAAAGCAGCTACACCAGTAGCATCATTTACACTACCGTCTAAAAGTGTTACAACGTTTACATTAGCAATAAAATCTTCATAACTATTTCTATAACCGTGAATATCTAAAAACATTCTTCTATTCACGATTCCTCTATAACCCAATTCGTAAGTTGTTACTCTTTCAGGTTTTACAAATGGAAGAGCAGCAACTTTTAATGAATCTGGACTTCCTGATGTTAAAAAGTCTTGAACAGAATTTGCTGTATAAGAATTATTATAAATATCAGTTCCAGAAAGTGTTACATTTGTTCCGTTTGTTAAAGTATAAGCTTTTGAATAATCATTAATTGTGCTTTCTACTCCACCTAAAAGATTTGCAATTCCTATATTTAAATCAATAAACTGATTTTGTGTCGTTGGATTACGGAAACCTGTTTGGTAAGAAAAACGAATATTATGTTCTTTCTCTTTTCCAGCAGAATAAATTACTGCGGCTCTTGGAGTAATCCGTCCATCAAAGTTTTGATTTTTATCATATCGAACTGCATAAGCCAATTTCAGACGTTCTTCCAAAAAGAAGAATGAACCTCTTAAATAAGCACCATATTCTGAATTAGCAATTGGATTTCCTTCTGTATCATTAAATAATGTTCCATCAGATATCAAACGGAATAATCGGTAATTTCCACCAATTTGTAATTCCATATTATTCAAATAATTAGAAAAGTCGTACTGACCTTCTACATGGTACATTTCCGAACGATCCAAGAATTTAGCTCCTTGTGTTAAATCAGAAATTCCATTAATAGAATCTAAAGCAATATTAAATTCCTCAGAACCCGGTTGTAATCTATCTCTATCTGCAAAAGCACGTGCCGCTTGATGACTTGCTGAATCAACTCCAGGAATTGAACCTAAATAAGCTGCAGCATATTCTCCAAACCAAGCTTCATCAGACTTCCAAAAACGGTTTACATTCCATGATGCAAAACGCATATCGTAAGAATCACCAGAGTTTTCTAAATTAGCATAAGCACGAACAAAAAAGTCAGGACTTTTCATCTCAACTTTAAATTGATTCATGTATAAATTATTGAAATTATAACGATTTGCTCCTTGAAAAACAGTTTGTCCAGTTCCAAAACGGTAACTTCCAATTAATTCTACAGCATCTGTTAAACGATAATGCAATGACATATCTGTTTTGATTTGTTCTGCATCATAATTCGTTAAATCTTGTTCACGGTAACCAGTTCTTGCTGTACGAATTGCACCAAAAGTACCCGCTGGAGCACCTGTTAACGCATCTAAATTTAATGTCGTTGCAATTTCATCACCATAAATATTTACACCATCATAAGAAGGATTTGTATCAATACTTCCTTTTTCTGTATTAAAAGGGTTTTCATCCGAATCAGAATAATCCGTAGCAAACCAATCTGTTCCTTTAAAATAAGAGGCATTTATCTTGAAAGCAAAAACATCATTAACCACTTTGGCGTAACGAACTCCAGTTTCAAAAAATGGATTAACTCCAGCAGCATCTTGTTGTGTAATACCATTTTTCGAGTACGCACTCAAACCTTCATAATCAAATGGAGATTTTGTACTCATAAACAAAACACCATTGAAGGCATTCGGTCCATATAAGGAAGAAGCTGGTCCATAAACCAACTCAATTTCCGCAATATCTAAATCAGATACGCCAATCAAATTCCCTAAAGAAAAGTTTAAACCTGGAGGTGCATTATCAACACCATCAATTAATTGCATCATACGTGGGTTTGAGTTTCCTGCAAAACCTCTTACGTTTGGCGAATTAAAAGTTAAACTATTTTTGTTTAATTGTAACCCTGGAAAATCAGTAATCGCATGATAAGAATTAAATTGAGGAGAAGTCGCTAAACCATTTCCATCTAATTTCGCTACGGTTGAAGGTGACTGTAATACAGACTCTCCATATCGAGAAGCTGAAATCACAAAATCCGCTTCCATCAAAACTTGGTTACGTAAACGAACCGTTAATTCTTGATACTCTTCTTTTACTTCATATTCTCTCAATTCATATCCTACTGATGAAAATACTAAAGTGAATGGCGGAGGCAATGTAATTGCAAAATTGAATTCACCATTTGAATCTGCTGTTGTTCCTAATACTTTTCCTTTTACGATGATAGTTGCACCTGGTAAGGTTTCGCCTGTAATGGCATCTACAACAACGCCATTTACGATGGTTTCTTGTGCAAAACCAACAAAGCTAAAACATAAAAAAAGTAATAAGTAACTAATTTTAAGTGTAATCTTCTTAGTCATAAGGTTTAATTTTATCGATTATTTCTACAAGTGATGCACCAAAAAAAATTACTCTAAAAAAATAAATTTTCATAAGTGTTTTTGGCGACATAATTAGTTATGAAAAAATCATAGTAATCATTTCATTTTATTAAATCCGTTCAAAGGTAATAACTCCCTTATATAAATCTTGTAATTTGGGAGTAAGATAATTTTAATCGTTAAGAATTTCCTAATAAATACTTTTAAGATAATATTTATTAATAATTAATTAACAGTAATTGTGCCTTTTTTTAATCGTTTTGATTTAGCCTTGAATTTTAATAAAGGCAAATCATTAATTTCACTCAATAAATCAGATAATTTTTTAACCAAGAAAAATTGATAATATCTATGGAAGAAAACTCTATTTACGACTTAGTTATTAAAAAATTAAATAATGATAATTGGAAAATTATCCAAACGCCTGACGATTTGAATAATCTTTATCAAATTATTTCAGCAAAAAAAGCGGATAAAATAATTCATATTGAAATCGGTGAATTAGGATTTATTAAACAGTTTTATCAAATTTATTATCATCAATATGGTTTAGGTGAATATTCCATTCATTTAGCAACAACTAAATATTTTTATGATAAAATGCATAACCCTTTAATGAAAAATCATATTCGTGAATCTTACGATAAAATTATCATTATTAATGAAAATAGTGAAATTGAAAAATGGATTGATTAGAAAACCTATAAAATATTCCTACCAAAATCCCTATCTTCGCCAACCATCATTATTCAAAAATAAATAAGTAAAATTTCTTATTTAAATTCATAGGTTCATAGAAACATAGATAGATTTTGGTATTACCAAAATGGATTTATAAAGATATTTCAGCAAGACTGAAATTAAACTATGTTTCTATATTCCTATGTGTTTGAGAAAATAAAATCGACAGATAAATTGGCAAAAAGAACGACAAAACCGAAATCGAAGAGCAAAAAAGTAACGCCGCTAATGAAGCAATATGCGCAGGTGAAATCAAAATATCCTGATGATATTTTATTGTTTCGAGTAGGTGATTTTTATGAAACTTTTGGCGATGATGCGGT
>CAZEOC010000075.1:0-12215 GCA_964513525.1 uncultured Saprospiraceae bacterium
TCAGGTTCGTAAAGTATTGGTTTTCAGCCGATAGAAATTTAGACATGCTCTTAATCTAAAATTCTAACCACAAATCGTTTTAATCTTACTTTCTAATAATTCTATTACTTCATTATCTGTCAAATTAGTTCTATCAATCGCTGGTAAAATAGTGCACTTCAATCTATATCCAAAAGGAATTGGTTTTAAACCAAACTTTTCTAAATGCCAGTAATTTTCCAAAGCAACAGGTACAATTGTAGCATTTGGCATCTTTTTTAACATTACTTTCAATCCCATAGGCTTAAACGGTAACATTTTTCCATCTCGAGTTCTTGTCCCTTCTGGGAAAATTACTCCTGCCCTATTATTTTCATTCAAATAATCACAAAATGCCATAATTTTCTGAATCGCATCTTTCCCTTCTTTTCTATTGATTAATACAGAACCGCCAACTCTTAAATTATAGGAAATACTTGGAATTCCTCTTTTTAAAGCTTCTTTAGCAACATATTTAGGGTCGTGTTTCCTTAATGCTATTCCGATAGCAGGAATATCGAACATACCTTGATGATTACTGACGATTAACATTGGTTTATCCGTTGGTAAATCGCCTGCAAGATTTGTAACTGTTGATGGAGAACCAACAATAATGAGCATTTTATTCAAAAGCCACATCATCATATCAATTGCATTCCGTTGTCCTTGATATCCAAATAAATTATAACCAATTACTTGAATACCGTGAAAAATTACCAACAATAATCCAAATAACAGTAAAAATATACTCGTTGGTAACCAATATAAAATCTTTTTCATCGTATTTATACTTTCTTATTATATTGCATTTGAAAATGGTAAAGTTTTAAAAACACAAATGTAATAAATATTAATATTCTAAAAATTAATATCTTCAGTAAACTATTTTATGAATAATAGTTTACTAAATCATCATAATTCATTACCTTCGATTTTTCAAGAAAAGCAAAAACTAATTATTCAATAATAATATAGAATATGATTAATTTACCTCCTGTACGTACAGAAGTCATGAAATACATTGAAGGCTTTGTAGACGAGATTACAGAGAAATATTTAAAAGCACCTGAAAATATGTGGCAACCTTCAGATTGGTTACCAGATACAAGTAATTTCGACGCATTTATAGAGAAAGCTCAAGAAATTCAGGAAGCTGCAAAAGAATTAGCCTATGATGTTTGGGCAGTTTTGATTGCAGACACAGTAACTGAAGAAGCTTTACCAACTTATGAATCCTGGCTAATGGCATTAGATGGCGTTAGCTTGACAAGTAAGACTGGTTGGGGTGCTTGGACTCGAAAATGGACTGCTGAAGAAAATAGACACGGTGATTTATTAAATAAGTATTTATATCTTTCTGGCTGTGTTGATATGAAACAGTTTGAAATATCAACTCAATATTTGATTGCTGATGGTATGGATATTCAAACAGATGGTGACCCATATAGAACCTTTGTTTATACAAGTTTTCAAGAAATAGCAACTCAGATTTCACATAGACGAGTTGGTACTTTAGCAAAACAAAGTGGTAATAAAGATTTAGCCAAAATGTGTGGAGTAATTGCATCAGATGAAGGCAGACATGCTAAAGCTTATATGGCTTTTATTGAAAAAATATTTGAAGTTGACCCAAATGAAATGATGCTGGCATTTGCAGATATGATGAAAAAGAAAATCGTAATGCCTGCACATAACTTAAAAGAAATGGGTTTGAAAATTGGAGATTCTTTTGAACATTTCTCTAATGCTGCACAACGATTAGGAATTTATACTTCTGAGGATTACATAGATATTATGGAAAGATTAATCAAATCTTGGAAGATTGACGAGATTGTGGATTTGAAAGCCGATGGAAGAAAAGCACAAGAATATTTGATGAAATTACCAAGTAGAATGAGAAGAGTTTTAGGCAGAGTTCAAGTTCCTGAAATTGAATATGAATATAAATGGATTTTACCTCAACGTTAAAATAATCAGTAATTCCGAATAACTTAAAAGGCAATTAAACTTAGTTTTAATTGTCTTTTTTATTTCATCTATTTGACTCCTTCTAACATTTAAACTTGTAGCTTCCTAAATTACATACCGAACTACATTCTATGAAATTCATCTAAGAACTAAAGTGACAATGAAGAAAGATATTGAGATTAAAAAAGTAAAAGATATAGTTATTGCAATTATTCCATCAAATGATGATTTTTGGGAAATTCATTTAATCAATCTCAAAACTAAAGCCTTACATAATGCAATAATTAACACAACTGGATATGGAAGCATTGATAATAATCCAGTCAAAACAAATACATTAAGACATTTTTTTGAAGAAATCCCACCTAATTGTAGTTTAAAAATAGAGCCATTACAAAGTAAAATGGTTGAGTTAACGAATCAAATATGGATTAGTTTTCAGTTAGATGGTTACTTATTTGATAAAAAATACGTTTTTGTAAAAGGTAGTTTAGATAGTATTAATTTTACAAATATTCCTATCTTGAATGTCAAAGGAGTAATGATTCAATAAAAGAACATGTATTGTTTTATCTTAAAGCCTCTAAAACACTAAATTGATAAAGCAATAAATTTCTGTTTGCATAACAAAAATGATATGAAAAAACTATACTTTATTTTTTTAGTATTGATATTGGCAAATTCTATTACTGCACAATCAACTCTTCCAGCAGGTTTGACTGTTTCAGAAATTAATGAATTAAAAAACTATATTTCTCCACAATATAATCGAACAGTTTATACTACACCTCCAAATTCACCTGTCAGAACTATGGCAGAATGGGAAGAAGTACAAGCTTTGACTATCACTTGGACTGGTTTTCATAGTTCTATTTTAAGAGAAATTATCCGTCATGCAAAAGAAGAAGTTGAAGTAATTATCATTTGTAATGGTAATCAAGATTCAACTTATGTTA
Organism: uncultured Saprospiraceae bacterium; assembly: GCA_964513525.1. Classification (GTDB taxonomy): domain Bacteria; phylum Bacteroidota; class Bacteroidia; order Chitinophagales; family Saprospiraceae; genus CAWVWD01. Next base: position 2,943 of record CAZEOC010000075.1, read on the forward strand.
AAAACTATTTATCAATCTATAATATTAATTCTAATAACCTCAGTTTCATAGATAAACCATACAACTCAATTTGGATTAGAGACTATGGACAACATTCTGTTTATTTGAATGATGTAGACTCTTTAATTTTAGTAGATTGGATTTATAATCGCCCTCGACAAAATGATGACCAAATTCCGCTTTGGGTTGCCAATAAAATTGGAACTGATTTATATGCAATGACTTCAAGTCCAACAGATTTGGTCAATACAGGAGGCAATTTCATGAGTGATGGAATGGGAACTGGTTTTGCTTCAAATTTAGTTTTGAATGAAAATGCGTTTGGAAACAATTATAATGTATCTCCAAAAACAGAAGCCCAAATTGATACCATGATGAAGCAATTTATGGGCATTGAAACTTATATAAAAATGACGAATCTGCCTTTTGATGGTATTCATCATATAGATATGCACATGAAATTATTAGATGAGGAAACATTATTAATAGGTGAATATCCAAACGGAGTTGCTGATGGTCCACAAATCGAAACAAATATCAATTATATTTTAAATAATTTTCAAACACCATTCGGAACACCTTATAGAATTATAAGAGTAGAAATGCCGCCAGACCAATATGGTCGTTATCCAGATAATAATGGACATTATAGAACTTATACAAATAGTATTATTATTAATAAAACGATATTAGTTCCTATTTATCAACCGCTTTATGACAATGATGCTTTAGAAATTTATCGTCAAAATATGCCAGGTTATAAAGTCATAGGAATCAATTGCAATTCTATAATTTCACTTGATGGCGCATTGCATTGTATTACAAAATTAGTAGGGGTTTCAGACCCTTTGCGAATAGTTCATCAGCCAATTAGAGATACGGCTTGTGTGACTTATTCTAATCAAATTGATGCAATCATACAACATAAATCTGGAATTTCAAATGCAATAATTCATTATACAACGGATACTACACAAGGTTACCAAACTGTTTCTATGACTAACTTAGGCAATGATAATTGGCAAGGTATAATTCCATCTCATAATTCAATTTCTGATGTATTTTATTACATTTCGGCAACAGCGAATTCAGGTAAAACTCAAAATCGACCAATGCCTGCACCAGAAGGTTATTGGCAATTCTATCTTGATGCTTGTGCAAATACAAATCCTCAATATTCTGCTAATGTTACTTTAGGAGAAGTTTTTCCAAATCCTTCCAATCAAGTAATTAATATTCCTATTCATCTCAAAAAATCGACAGATATTCAATTACAACTTTTTGATATTTCTGGAAGAAGTATTGAAGTTATTAATAAAAAGGTTTTTAATAATTATACCGAAATAATAGATGTATCTGATTTATCCAATGGATTATACTTATTGCATTTAACAACTGAAAATGAAGTACAAACTGTTAAAGTAATAGTTGATTAATCGTAAGAATTAGAAAAGGTTTTCAAACTTAGTTTGAAAACCTTTTTTCATAAATCGAGCAAGATAAATTCTATTTATTGATTCTTAAATGCAGAAATTAGTTGTTCAAAAATACGTTCCAAAAGTGTTCTGTCTTTTGTGATTATCTCTGCTAAACCTTCCATATTTTGCTGGAAACGTAAATCTTTTTTATACGTTGTTGTCATTCCATCTGGCAAATCAATTAATAAATCATAATTTCCTTCCCGAGGAACTGCTCCTAATGCTTTCACTGTTCCTTTTATCATTCCATATTCTTGATAAGGAAACCCATCTAATTTTATATTCACAACTTGCCCGATTTCCACTTTTCCCGAACCTGCAATTGGTAATTTAGCATTTCCTTCTGGAGCCATTTCTTTATTCGGAACTATCATCATAATTTCCTTTCCGCCTTCAATATATTGGCGTTCTTCAGTCAAAAAAGTAAAAGAAGCTTTACCCGAAATTGGAGAAGTTAAGATATATTGTTGTTTCCAAGTTTCAATCTGACTCAACATTTCATTCACATTTTCTACAACTGAAATAATTTTTGAAGAGTTTTCCAAATCTGTACTTTGCTCAATTTCATTAATTTGTGAATTCAAATTCGCAATACGAATATCATAATTGATAATTTGTGATTCTAAATCATCCACGGCTTGTTTACGTTGCAAATAAGAGGATTCTTCATCTTCATATTGCTTTGGTGAAATAATCCCTTCTTTTACCAATACTTTAGAACGGTCAAAATTTCTTTTGGCTAATGCTAATACTTTCTTATCATTAACTTCTCGTTTCAATAAAGTCTTTTTTAAATCCTTTACCTTTTCGATTTGTCGTTCTACTTGCTCAATTTTCTTTAAATCAAATCGTTTTGTATTTGATAATTTATATTCTTTTTGAATTTGCATCAACCTCGACAATGACGCCTGAAATTGACCTAATCTCCAACCTTCCTCAGGTTTGAAACGAGTAATTCGAGTATTCTTTTCTTGTAACCATTTCAATTTGGTTTCTAATGCCAATACATCATTAACATCCGCATTACTTTCCATTACTGCTAATTGTTGACCAGCAGTTACAATCTCTTCATTTTCAACTAATAATTGTTCCAAATATCCACCAGAACGAGTTACTACACTTGCTGGCTGACTTGGTGTTGTAATTACAATTTTTGCAGGAATAATATCTGGATATTTCACAAACCAACTCACGGAAATAATCCCTATCATTACAAAAAAAGCAATCGTCGTTCCCCAACGAATTAACCATGCTGGAGGCGTTCCAAGTATTTCTTGAACTTCCTCACTTCTTATTTCTATATCTTCTGGATTTTCTATCACTTTTTTCTAATTAGGAATTAGAAATTAGAAATTAGGAATTACCTTTAACGAAAAAATTACTAATTCCTCATTAATTAAATTCTAACTGCTAACTGCTAATTACTCATTACTCATTAAAATCCTAATCATTTAAGATTTTCCTTTGTTGATTTTGTTATAGAACTCAACATTTTTATTAATTCTTCACAATCTTCAATAAAAGAATTTGCTAACTTCTCATCTATATAATTACTATCTCTTAATAACCTTAACCAATAATGTGTTTCTTTTGATTCTTTGAATGAAATATACATTTTTGATAAAAAATCTTTTTTAGATTGACCAGCTATTGCTTCTTCAATATTCGCACCAATAGAAGTTCCACTTCTTAAAATCTGTTTTGATAAAGTATATTCTTTTTTCTCTTCACATAAATATTTATACATATTTATTATACGTAATGAGAAAGCATAACTTTTAACTAAAATGGGATTTTCCATAGTTCGATTATTCTTTACCTTTCAAAAAAGCAGGTCAAAATTACTAATTACTAATTACTAATTCCACATTACTAATTCAATTTAAGATCCTAGTTCAAGCTGATTTTTAACCAAACGATAATAAGCACCTCTCAATCGAACTAATTCTTCATGATTTCCTTGTTCAATCAATCTACCTTTTTCCAAAACAATAATTTGATCCGCACTTTTTACAGTACTCAAGCGATGTGCAACCACAACCACTGTTTTTCCTTCATAAAACTGCTCTAAATTACCCATAATTGTTGCCTCATTATTCGCATCTAAAGCAGATGTCGCTTCATCAAAAAACAAATATTGAGGATCTTTATAAACGGCTCTTGCAATCAACATTCTTTGTTTCTGACCGCCAGACATACCTAAACCATCACTACCAATCTTGGTATTATACGAAAGCGGTAAAGACTCTACAAAAGGCTGAATATTAGCTACTTTTACAGAATGTAATAATTTTGCTTTATCAATGATTTCATCTCCAACAGCAATATTTTTAGCGATTGTATCAGAGAACATAAAACCATCTTGCATGACTACACCACAGCTTTTACGCCATAGTTTATTTTTGACATATTGTAAATTAGATTCTCCTAAAAGTAAATCTCCATTCGTCGGCTCATAAAACTTCAATAATAATTTTAATAACGTTGTTTTACCACTTCCACTCGCTCCTACAACGGCTGTAACTTTACCTTTAGGAATAACCAAATCCAAATCATCTAATACCTTTGGAGAGTGAGGACCTCCATATTGAAAAGTCAATCCTTTTAGTACTAAATCTCCATTTTCAGGTAAAACATCCATTCGAGTAACTTCGCCTTGTTCTTCATTATCTCGATTATGAATTTCGCCCAAACGTTCTAAACTAATCTTTGCATCTTGTGCCACTCGGATAAAATTAACCAGTTGATTCAACGGTCCATTCAATTGCCCGATAATATATTGCACTGCCAACATCGCACCCAAAGTCATATCTCCAGCAATTACTGCTGCTGCTGCAACGAATGTGATTAAAATATCTTTCAACTGATTAACAAATGATCCACCAGCTTCTTGATACTGTTCTAAAGCCAAACTTTTTAAACTAATTTTAAATAATTTTGCTTGAATACGTTCCCATTCCCAACGTTTTTGTTTTTCGGAAGTATGCAGTTTAATTTCTTGCATTCCTCTTATCAACTGAATCAATTTAGATTGATTCTCTGACATCTCATCAAAACGTTTATAATCTAACTCTTTCCGTTTTTTCAAGAAAAGCACAATCCAAAGCGCATAAAAAATACTTGAGATAAAAAATATTGCAAATATCTTTGGATTATAATATAACAATACTGCACCAAAAACCACAAAATTTACTAATGAAAAAAGCGTATTTAAAGTCGCGGCTGTTAAGAATTGTTCAATTCTATAATGATCATTTATTCGTTGTAATAAATCACCAATCAGTTTTGTATCAAAAAACGAAATAGGTAATTTCATTAACTTAATTAAGAAATCTGAAATCAAGGAAATATTTATTCTCGCACCAATATGCAACAAAATCCAACCTCGAATCATACCAACGGAAACCTGTCCAAGAAATAGCGCTAATTGAGCAAAGAGAATCAGATAAATAAAATCAATATCTCGATTATTAATACCAATATCGACAATAGATTGTGTCAAAAATGGTAAAATCAATTGGAGAATACTACCAATAACTAAACCTAAAACTAATTGTAATAATAACTTTTTGTACTTAAATAAATATTTGAATAAAAAGCCAAAACCTGTTTTATCTATCTTTGTTCCTTCTTGAGCAAAGAAATCAGGCGTAGGTTCCATCAATAATAAAATTCCTTCAGGTTCACCATCTTTCACACTACTCGCCCAACCTTTCAGAAATTCCTGATGTGTCATCTTAATCTTTCCAGCCGCAGGGTCAGCAACATAAATATACTTTTTCGACGTTTTGTACACCACTACAAAATGACGTTGTCGCCAATGTGCAACACAAGGTAAAGGTGCTTCTTCAACAAATTGCTTAAATGGTAATTTTACAGCTAAAGTATGCATACCAATATGTTCAGCTGCATCACTAATGCCCAATAAAGAAACCCCTTCCCTATCTATGTAGGAATGATCTCTAAGATATTGTAAAGAATAGACTCGTCCATAGTGCTTCGCTATCATGCGTAAACACGTCGGACCACAATCCATTTGATCAAACTGTTTATATATTGGAAATCCCAAATTTTTCTTTTTAGATGTTATTTAAAGACCTAATGAAGTTTAAAATCTACCAAGTCTGTAGTATGATTCGTAAATTTAAAAAAATAATAAAAGTAAATGAAGTTTAATAGGCTATTATGTTAAAATTCTACTTAATATAATTTAGAAGTTGAAACCATTTAAGGCATCTAAATAAGATGCTATCTCTGAAAAACGAACTATCTCTTTTTTACCTGTTTCCAAGTCAAAGAAAAGTTCTAATTCTATTTCATCATTATTAAAACTTAAATTAAAATCAACTAATTTATCAAGACCATTTATTCTTTTAAAAGGATAATTATAATGTAATAGCCAGCGGATTACATCATTCGTTGATTTATCTCTTGTATTTGAAAATATTAATACCATAATTAAATGAATTATTTATTAGACATTAGTCATTTTGACTTGCTTTCCAATCTACCCGAACTTGCATTGTGATAGAATCTTCAGGTGCACCTCTTTGTATCATTTCGCTTGTTTTCTTATAAACATTCCCTAAATCATAATTGGAATTCTTCATATAAATCATTGTAGTTTTAGGTAAATATCCTTGTTTATAATACAAATCTATTTCATCGTTTGTAAATCTATATTCACCACTTTGAATGATGTGTATCATAATAATACCTGGGAAAGCCTGATTTAGTATATCTGTTTCATCCTCATCATCTTTAAAGTAAATACCAAGCTCTTTCTCACCTACTATTCCATATCTTTTTATTAATTTCAAAAAAGGTAATTTCACTTCTTCTTGATATTCTGTTACTAAAACCCATTCATTTTTGTATTCCGTTTTTCCTATATACCTCTCACGAATTTCTTGATCTTTAAAATATAATAATTCAAATTTTTCTTTTATTCTACATTCCAGTATTGACTTGGATTAGCTTGAACCTCATCTATTAATTCCGTTATTCTTTTCCATTCAGAAGAATAGTTTTTTAATTTTTCCAGTCCTTTTCGTTCAAAAAAGCGATAACTACACCCCTTTTTTACCAATATTTCACTACATAAAAACATTAACTCAACACTATCCACTTCTATAGCTATTCTTAAAGCATCAAAAACATCTATTGCAAGTGGAGAACTAACACAATTAAAAGCTTCCCTATACTTTTTAAATGCATTCGGATAGTCTTTATTCGGTTTATGAAATCCCCATGCTTCTCTAATTATTTCATAGTAATTAGTATAATCATCATTAACACTTATGTCTTTCAGTATGTTATTAGGATTCTCTAATTTCTCTCTTTTCAAAAAAAAAGAAATTAATAAAGATGATAACAATACAAGTAATGCTAAGTAAAAAACTCGTTTCATATAAATACAATTTTACTATAAAAGACTCTTACTTTGAATAAGAGTCTTTATAGTTTTAGAACAAATTAGTTGTCAGTCACTTCATTTTCAAATAACTCCACATCTGTTTGGTCACACGAAAAAGCTCCATTAGTATGATTAGTAAACCATTTCAAATGTTTTCTGAATCCTTGATGCAACCTTTTTATATAAAGCAAAAAATTATCCGTAATCATCATTAAAACTTCATCAAATCTTGAAGGCACACTCGGGTGATTATAAATTTCAGAATGATTAGCACCTTCTGCTGCTAAAGAAGTTGCAAAAGTGAGCTGTGTTATAGACACAAGAGTTAAGTCGTCGTCGGCTTCATTAGTATAATTTACTACAGACATGGTTGCGGGTTTCCATAACACAATAATATGATTAAATTAGTTATCAATTCACTTTATTTCCTTGATAATTCTTTTCTATTTTTTTAAACCCTTCAATCATATCATTGGCATCTTTATCATCGCTAAAAACCAAAGTTAGCCGACCATAAGGAACAAGTAAGAAGCCTTCTTTATATTTATTAGCAGATAATTTAATACGTTGTTCTTCCATTGATGCTTTATAAATTTCCATCCTTCTCTTATTAATTTCAGTTTCGTTTTCAGGATAATCAAAAAAGGATTCTCCATTGATGATAACTTGATGTTCAATTCCATATTTTCGATGAGTATTCCCAATATATTCGTCATGCAATCTTGCATAAACTGAAGAGTAAAAACACCCTATTTGTACATGTTTTTTCAATACATCGCCTAAATCATTTCTTGGATTAGGAGATTGTCGATTATGTAATATTGGAATAAAAATTAATTTAGAATTTCCAACTTTTGCATCTGTTGGAAACCCTTTTTCCTTTATCATTTTTTTTAATGCTAACATATTCAAAGAATCGACAAACCGAGCTGTATCTCCGTGTACATCATAACCGCCGTTTGAATAAACAAAGTCTCGAAGACTCTGGTCTTTATTCAAAATTTCCACTAATTCTTTTCGATAAACCGTATCAATCGTAAGTAAAACCTCAAGCTGTTCTAATATCATCCATTGGTTTTCGCCAATATTTTTAATACAATGCTTCTCAAGGTTTTTGAAGTTGAATTTTCTTTGTTTTAATGCCGTGTAATACTGTTTTACGCTTTTTTCCTTTTGTAATTGACAACTACACAACAAGGCATTTCGATAATCATAATTAAAGGGTTCATCGTGATTTTTAAAAGCCTTTTTATAGAATTTCAAACCACTTTTATAATCACTCTCAGCAATTGCTAATTCTGCTTTATTGATATAATTATAATATCTCTCAATATTTTTTCCTGCACAGGTAATAGAACTAATAATCATCAGTAAAAAAATGGTTGAATATAACTTCATGGATTTATTGTAAGTTTAAAAATAGGTTGAATATTGTCTGAACAATCACAATGATTTTTCATGCAAAAAGAACTAAAACATTCAAAATAGATAGGGTTAAACTATTTCATAAAATGATTTCCTCTATTTATACTATTGTTTTTAGTGTTTTTGGAAAGTTTATTATTCATTAGATTAAAATTCAAAGCTAATATATTAAAAATAAATGGTGCATTCTTTTTATTCAATATAAATAAAAACAAAAAAATACAATCAATTGATTTACAAACAATTATAATTACATTATTTTTAATAAAAAATATTTCATTAGAATCATTCAAATAAAAAACCGATTACTGAATTAACAATAATCGGTTTTAATATGCTTTATAATTTTAACACTAATTTTTCATTTTTAGAAACTTATCTGTATAAAAGCTACCATCAGCTAATCGAATAGAAATAAGATAATATCCTTCTTTAAGTCCATCAATATCAATGGTTTCCTGTAGGTTTGATTGATTTACAAATGTATTGTTATAAACAGATTGTCCTAATAAATTATATATTTCAATAGTTGCATCTTGCGTATTTTTAATCTTTCCATTTATATTAATAAAACCAGTAGATGGATTTGGGAAAATATTAATATTTTCAATGGTTTTGGTTTCTTTTGTATCCGTTAATAATGAAAATTCCATCCAATTCATATTGAAAGGGGATTGTGTGATTAATACTCTCAAAGTATATTGACCAGCATCTAAAAATACATTTTCATCATAAGTAATCCAGTTTTGCCAACCGCCAGTAGCTGGAAAAGATGCTAAATGTAAAGTAGTCGGATTTCCTGATGCATCTAATATTTGTAAAGCTAAACCACCAAAATTTTCAGAAGCTGTTCTATAATCAACTTTATACGTCCCAGTTGTTGCTACTTCTACTTCATAATCTAAATAATCATTAACATCTAAATAGCCAATATTTTGTCCGCCGCCAATATCT
>CAZEOC010000076.1:0-12144 GCA_964513525.1 uncultured Saprospiraceae bacterium
GTTGGGACTTATTTAGTATGACTGTTATTTTTTATAAATTATTGTTTGGAATTCATCCTTTTGCGGCAAGTGCCAAACCGCCTTATGAAAAGTTGACGAGTTTACATCAAAAGATTGAGGCTGGACTTTTTGTTCATTCTGGAAGTAAAGCAACTGCTTTTAAAGTTATTCCTCCGCCACATCGTAAGTTTTCTACACTTAATCCTGTGATACAATCTTTGTTTTTGCAGTGTTTTGAGACTGGACATGACAATCCTGATATTCGTCCTGATGCGGATGATTGGTGTTGGGCAATTACGCCTTCTGCACAATATTTAGTTGATAGAAAATTACCATCTAAAGAAGCAGAAATTGGTAAAATTACTTATACAAAACCATTGAGTGCAGCAACTACGGGCTCTCGAATGTTGCCAAGAGTTGTACCTAAGAATTTACCTGTTGTTCCTACTGCGGACTTCTCACAAGTGAATTTCAGAACACCTCGTATTATAGGAGGAACAGCTATTGTTTCGTTTATATCATGGATTAGTTTTATGGATTTTGCATTTTCTGGAAGTGGAATCGCTCAGTTTTTAATATTTTCAGGAGCAAGTATAAGTATGTTATATGCTTATTTTAGTGAATTGCCAATTGCGAAACAAAAGCGATTGACTAAAAGACGATTGAGTAAATTGAGAAATGAGCGCTCAAAAAATGGTAGAGAATTAGATAAGATAAAACGACAAATTGCTGCTTTGCCTGACAAGCAGAAACAGATTGCGAAGAATTTTGAGAAGCAACAACAGCAAAATTTAATCAATGAAAAGAAATTAATCGAAAGTCATATTCGACAATTGCGTCAGTATATGTCTGAACAAGATAGAGATGCAAGGGAATTGCTAAAAACGGAAGCTAAAGAAATTCAAGATTTGCAGAAAAAGCATTTCGGAACTATTTACGAGGATTTCAAACGATTGTCTCGAATGTCGATTGAGGAACAAATTGAGTATTTAGAAAAGGAAAAAGAGAATACAGAGAAAAGGTTAGAACAACATTATAGACAACAAATTGCGTCTATTTCATCAGATAAAGAAAAAAGAATTGCCAAAGAAAGGGAGCAATTACAAAAAGAATATCAAAAGAGAATTCAAACTGAAGAATTAGAAATTAAGTTGTTAAGGGCAAAACGGAAAAAAGAAGAATTAGAATTAAGGAAAAAAAATCAGATTAAGAATAGTGAAATTTTACGTCAGTATAATATTAGAAATTATTCTGGTGAGATTTTCAATATTCCTCAACCTTTGTCGAATGTAATTTGTGATTATTTAGAAAGAAGTGATGTCCGAACAGCAGCTGATTTTATAGATGTAAGTGCTGATGGTAGAGTTAAAAAAACGACTTCACAGCGTTATGAAAAAATTCCTTTTATGACGCAAGCAAGAGGAGAGGAGTTGATGAAGTGGAGAGCAAAATTAGAAAGTGAAGTAAATCAATCTGATGCTATTTCTAATGAAAAATTGGTAGAATTAATTCGGAAATATGATACGTCTGCTTTAAATGAAAAAATCAAAAAATTGAAAGCAGAATTAGTACTAAAATTGGATGAGATAAATAAGAATGACGAAACAACAAGTGAAAGAGATCGTTTGATGATAGCCTTTCGTCAAGAAGTGACAGCAGCAAATCAAAAAATTGAAAAAGCAATTATTGCGCTTCAAGCGAATAAAGATTTATATGAAAAGGAGAAAGAAACCATAGAAGATAAATATGAAACGAAACATAATGTTTTTAAAGAGAAAGTAAGAACATTTAGTGAGAAAATATTGAGTCAAATAGAAGCGATAAATGCAAAGACATTGGGCGGAAACCAACAACTGTTGGATAAAACAATGGAATTGACGAAAAAATATACTTCCGAAAAAGCAATGACTGCAATGATTTCTGTTAATGAAAGAATGAAAGTTCTAAATGATTTAGATCAAGAGTTTCATGAAACGAAAGCAGAAAAAGAGGCTTACAAAAATGTGAACTTCAATCGATTTTTAACGGAGTTAATCTCTTTTTTCTAAAAAAATGAAACCAATGATAGCTTAGAGCTTGTCTAAAATTTATTTCGAGCTGAATATCAGTAATTTACGGTTCTGAGGAAGAAATAATTTGTACGTTTAGCGAGCTAAATAAATCAATTATTTTGAAGTCAGGTTCGTAAAGTATTGGTTTTCAGTCGATAGAAATTTAGACATGCTCTTAATAGTTTATGCTTCTGCTGTTCCTTTTGAAGACTGAATTGCTAAACTATAAATTACCAATCCAAAACCAATTTTGTTTACAGCATCACCTAAGTTATAAATCAAGTCTAAAGAACCTGTATCTAAAACATTTCTTAATAAACCATCTGTTTCGATTGCCATGTAACCAATTGGGTAAATTGCCCAACCTACTAAGATAAACCAACCTAAAGTTTTGAATGCTTTTTGTAATACTGGATCATTAGAGTTTCCTGCTAATTTTTTAGCTGAACCTAACCATACTTCATATACGATACCAACATATCCTAAAGTTGAAATTGCTCCCCAAATTGCTGAAGAATCTCTATATACTGTCTCTCCTAAATAACCTGCTACTAACATTAATAAAGAGTAACCAATCATTTTCCATAATAAAGTCTGTGTAGCTCCGAATGCTTTAAGAATTAAATAAAATTCAACACACATTAATGGTACTGTTAAAATCCAGTCAATATATCTAAATTCAGTTGGTGAAGTTCCTGTTTCAATCCAAAAATCTCTCATGTAATAATAGTGAACACAAGCAATTGCAGTAATTAAACCTGAAACTAACATAGAAGTTTTCCATTTTCCATCTACATTTGAACGTTCAAAAAAGAAGAAAACTGAAGCGGCAAACATTGCCATTGTACCGATAAAAAATGTAAAGCCGACATAATCTCCTGATGCCAAATTCGCTAAAAATAAATTTGATAATTCCATAATTCTAATTTTGTTTTAATTTTTAATAGTTTTTCATAAAATGCTTTAAAATTTGCATATAACTCCTACCCTATCTTTTCAGATAGTTTTTGAAATTTCCGATAATAACTTGATGAATTTTCTAAGATGTTAATTGCAATCCTTTCAAAATAGGATTTTCATTTGTGCTATAAATTTGTTCTATTAATATAATGTGCGGCAAAGTAAACAAGGATAGGATTATAAAAAACACTTGTATAAATGAAAATCCTAAATCAAAATAACTGTTTACGCCTACACATAATCCGATAAATACAATAGCAACAATTGTAATTGGTATAGCATTTTTGAAATAACTAAACCATGAAAACTTCTTAGATTTTGTTCTTATAAATTCTATTTGGTCAATCATTGAACCGTAAGAATGCCAAAAAACAAAGTATACTGTGAAACTTAAAATTAATGGTAATACACTGAATGCTAACATCAATAATACTAATCCAATAATCTGTAAATATAGTTCTTGTTTTGAAATCAATGATTTTGAGAATATGTAAAATAAAGCCCAAATATTAAGTATCATTAATGTTCGTGGTAAGGAAGCTATTATACCATAATCAATTGATAATGAACTAATTCCCGTAATTCCTTCCACAACTTCCATTGTCAAGCCATAATTTATACATAGTGGTGTTAACATTACAAAACAACCACTCAATACATACATTAGCAACTTCTGAAAAACGGAACCTGATTTCAAAAAAGCCCAATTCGATTGACCAAAATGATAAATTGAAATTACAATGAATCCTAATAAAGCATACTGTGGAAGGTATATCCAAAAAATAGCATAAGTGGCTATCAATCCTAAATAGATGCTTAAAAACTTAGTGTAACTTCTTACATCTTCTTTGCCAGTCAAATATCTAAACAATAACAAGTCTGTTGCTCCATGTGGCAAGCCAATCAAAATGATTAAAAATCCTGAAACTAATAACTCTATTAAAATCGAATCAAACCATTGCATTAAGCCTCCTATTATACAAGTTATTGTAGCAATGCATATAAATAAATTAGATTTTAAAGAAAGTTTTTGTTTCATAACAAACTATAATTGCATATGACCAAAAAATACTTAATTATATTTTTCTTCCCAACTAACTATCAATATTTAGTTTTGTTTATTTTTTCTTAAAAAAAATTTAACATTTTGCTAATTTGGATTGATTAAGAATTACGTTTTCGTACATACTATATGAGTCGATAAAAAGGCAATAAAAAGACATAAAACACTGATTACTAAACACTTAACAACAAGTCGATTCACAAAAGGGATTAATGTAAACTGTATTTATTAAAAATTGTTCAAATTGATGCATAATTACCGATTCAAATTATTTTATAGTATAAAAATTAAAAGATGTTTTTTTTAATCTGGATAGTATAAGCTTACCATTTAATAAACTTGTGATGATAAACAATTGCCTTCATTTAAGTTATTTGTAATTCTAATTAGATGCATGATTACCTATTTCTAATAAAACAAATCTATAGAAACAAAAAAGTCCGCTCGAAACCAAAGTTTCAAGCGGACTCTTTCATTAAAAAAGGTGTCGGACACTTTTAATGTGTCCGATACTTAATTGCCAACTTTATTTCCCATGACATTTTTTATACTTCTTGCCACTGCCACAAGGACAAGGATCATTACGGCCAACTTTAGGCTCTTTACGTCTTACCGTTTCAGGTTTACGAGCTGATGCTGCATTTCCGCTTCCAGTTCCTTCTTGCTCTTCTCCAGTACGATTTGTTTGTACTTTCTCTCTACGACTTCTTCTCGGCTTCTTCGCTTCTTTTACATCTTCCTCTTTATTAATTGGAATAATTCCTTTCAATAAGAAGTTTGTTACTTCTCTATTCACATCAGAAACGAACTCTTTGAACAAATCATAAGCTTCTTTTTTATAAATCACTAAAGGATCTTTTTGCTCAAATTGAGCAGCAAAAGATGCATCTTTCAATTCATCCATTGCCCTTAAGTGTTCCTTCCAGTTATTATCAATAAGTGCCAAAGTAATTCCTTTTTCTAATTCTGTAACGATAGCTTCTCCTTCTGAATTCACCGCATCTTCTAAGTTTACACTTAGGTTCATGGCTTTTTTACCATCAGAATAAGGCAAAGAAATAAATTTGTATCGTTCGCCTTCATTTTCGTAAACTTTACGAATTAACGGCATAACCGTTCTGCGAATCGTTTCCATTTTCTTAGCATAATATCCAGACACTTCTGCCATGAAATTTTCTACCAAAGTTTCATCACTTGCTGTTTCAAACTCTTCTTCCGATATTTTTGGCTCAATTCCTAAGAATAATAAACAGTTTTGTTGGAAATGCTCATAATCACTATTGTACTTATGACTCATGATTAATTCTTCCGCAAATTCCGTCAACATATTATAAATATCAACCGATAAACGTTCTCCAGAAAGTGCATTATTACGACGACCGTAAATTGCTTCCCTTTGAATATTCATCACATCATCATAATCTAATAAACGCTTACGAGTTCCGAAGTTATTCTCCTCAACACGTTGCTGCGCTCTTTCGATAGATTTTGTTACCATTGAATGCTGAATCACTTCTCCATCTTGATGCCCCATTCTGTCCATCATTTTAGTGATTTTTTCAGAGTGGAAAAGACGCATCAATTTATCTTCTAAAGAAACATAAAACTGAGAAGATCCCGGATCTCCTTGACGACCAGCACGACCACGTAACTGTCTATCAACTCGACGAGAATCGTGACGTTCTGTACCGATAATTGCCAATCCTCCAGCAGCTTTCACTTCATCAGAGATTTTGATATCCGTACCACGACCAGCCATATTCGTTGCAATTGTTACTTGTCCAGGTTTACCTGCTTGAGCAACAACTTCTGCCTCTCTTTGGTGACGTTTTGCATTCAATACATTATGTTCGATATTGCGTAGACGCAACATTCTACTTAATCGCTCTGATACATCAACCGTAGTTGTACCAACTAATACAGGACGACCTTGTTCTACTAATTGTTGAACATCATCAATTACTGCATTGAATTTTTCTCTTTCCGTTTTATAAACTAAATCCTCTCTATCATCACGAGCAATCGGTTTATTTGCAACAACTACATCTAATTCATAAATATCCCAAAACTCTTTTGCTTCTGTTTCGGCTGTACCCGTCATACCACAAAGTTTGTGATACATTCTAAAGAAATTCTGTAAAGTAACCGTTGCATAAGTTTGTGTCGCTGCTTCGATTTTTACATTTTCTTTTGCTTCCAATGCTTGGTGTAAACCATCAGAAAAACGACGTCCTTCCATCGTTCTACCTGTTTGTTCATCAATAATTTTCACCTTACCTTCAGCAACCAAATAATCCGTTTCTTTCTCAAAAAGCGTATATGCTTTCAACAACTGATTAATAGCGTGTAAACGTTGAGATTTAGAAGAAAAGTCTTCTAAAAGCTTTTCTTTTAATTTCGTTTTCTCTTCATCCTCCAAGCCTTCAGTTGCTTCGATTTCTTGCATTTCCAAAGTGATATCAGGCATTACAAAGAAACTTGGGTCATCTTGTCCTTTAGCTAAATATTCTGCTCCTTTATCTGTTAAATCAATATTTCTATTTTTTTCAACGATAGAGAAATACAACGGTTTATCTGCCTCAGGCATATTTTTTCCTTGCTCTTGCAAGTAGAAATTTTCTGTTTTTTCTAAGATTGCTTTAACACCAGGTTCTCCCAAAAACTTAATCAAAGGACGATATTTTGGTACCGCACGGAAAGCACGGAATAAATCTAATCCACCTTCACCTTCAGTCGGTCCAGTATCACCAGCACGAATTTTCTTTTTCGCATCATTCAATAATTTCTGAGCCAATTTACGTTGTGCAGCGTACAAACTTTCTACTTTTGGACGCAAAATATCATATTCTTGTGTCGCAGAATCTTTCGGTACAGGACCAGAAATAATTAAAGGCGTTCTTGCATCATCAATCAAAACCGAATCAATCTCATCGACCATTGCAAAATGGTGTTTCAACTGAACTTTATCCGTATCCGAACGCACCATATTATCACGTAAATAATCAAAACCAAATTCGTTATTTGTTCCGTAAGTAATATCGCATTTGTATGCTTCTTTTCTTTCGTCTGAATGAGAATCATAATTATCAATACAATCAATTGTTAATAATAAAAACTCCATTACAGGTCCAATCCACTCTGCATCACGTCGAGCCAAATAGTCATTTACCGTCACAACATGAACACCATAACCAGCTAAACCATTCAAATAAGCAGGAAGCGTAGCGACCAAAGTTTTACCTTCACCCGTTTGCATTTCCGCAATTTTTCCTTTGTGTAATGAATATCCTCCCATTAACTGAACATCGTAATGAATCATCGCCCATTCGATTGTTCCACCAGCAGCATCCCAAGTCGTTTTCCAATGTGCTTTTTCACCATCAATAGTCACATAATTCTTCTTTGGCTTAACCGCCAATTCTCTATCATGTTCCATCGCAGAAACTTCCAAGACTTCATTTTCTGTAAATCGTCGAGCTGTTTCTTTTACCACAGCAAATGCTTCAGGTAAAATCTCTTCTAAGATTTCTTCTAAATGTTTATCTCTTTCTTTGATTAATTCATCAATTTGTTCAAATAATTCTTCCTTTGTATCGAAGTTTGCTTCTTCGGCTGCTTGAGCTTTCACATTTTCAATATCTTCATTGATACCAGCTAAATGTTCTGCAATTGCTGCTCGAAATTCGATAGTTTTATGACGAAGTTCATCATGACTCAAACCTCTCAGTTTCGCATATTCTTCGTTGACTTGCTCGACAATCGGTGTCATCGCCTTGACATCTTTGTCTTGCTTATTTCCACCAAAAAGTTTTGAAATTAATTTTAACATATATCTTTTTATTTAGATGTTAGACCGCTTCGCTTTTAGATTAGAGATATTAGAGTATCTCAAATCCAAACACAAAATGAAAACATCTTTTTATTATCAATTTTTAAGAAAACTGATTTTCTAATATTTTTTATTCTAATCAATTGATTATCAATTTGTTGTTTTTTAGTTTATAACCTAATAACAATTAACGAATAACAATTAACAGATTTCAACCGTAAATATAACGAATTCCATCTTTATCCGATGAGAAAGAAAAATTAAATAAAGGTAAGATTTTGGTCATTCTCCGTATCAACTTACTTTTAGGTATATTCTTTAACAAGTTCAAAGTATTCATAATTTATACCATTTGAAAAAGAAAGGCAATTTGGCAGTTTTTGATGGCAATTTGGCAGAAAATGAAGTGCAATTATTTAGTATTTTCCCACTTCCAAATCCAACCATCTTCTATATCATATATTTCATCCACATTTGTAAAACCAATTTTAGATAAAACTTTCGTTGAATAATTACTTTCCGCTAAAGTGTGTGCTTGAATTGTATTAATATCAGATTGATTAAAAGCATGAGTAACTAATGCTTGAGCGATTTCAGTTGCGAAACCTTGATTTCGATATTCTGCTGCGACTTCATAACCAATTTCTACCATTCCATCTTTTGGTTCGCCTTTGTAGCCACAACTTCCCAATAAAATAGTTCCATTTTTCAAAATTGGTAAATACAACCACCAAAGATAAGATTCGGGTTTTTCGATTACTCGCTCTAAGGCAAACTGAAATGCAGGTTCTCCAAACTCTGTCCAATGATTTGGAACATTAAATTTTAATTGCTTTTCAATTTCTTCCTCTCCTTTCAAAATAGTTTCTAAAATAGAACGAGAACAAGGAATTAGTTGCAATCGATTAGTTTGGATTATCATTCTTATTTGAAAATTTTTGATAAATCAAAAAATAAAATTGGAGTGATTCTATCACGGATTGAACGGATAAGACGGATTTTTTTAATTCTAATTATCTAAAATCCGTTTAAATCTGTTCAATCCGTATCATCTGTGATAGAATCACTCCAATTCGTCAATATTAATAACGATTTGTTTTTCGTTTTTTATTCATAAAAGTTACCGCTTTTTCGATTCCGTCAGGCGAAAGCGAGTGCATTTCAAAGATAGAACCCAAAATCGGAACCGTATCAGCAACTGCCCAAAAACGTTGAGAAAGAGGATTCAGCCAAGCCGTTCGAGGAAATCGTTTAGCAATTTGTTGCCAATTTTGAATACTTCCGCTTCCTAATTCATAAGGTGCCATATCAGCATCACCAATTATGAAAATGCTATAATTATCTCGATTTTTAAGAATTTTATCTAACGAAATAAAATTACGTCTTGCAGCATCTTCATAAAAGCCACCATGAACTGTATTATGAAAATAATAGGTTTTTAAATCATGTGCAAAACGAGTTTTCATTTTTGAAAAAAGTTTCTGAACCGTTCGAATATAAGGCGACATAGAATATCCACCATTATCAATCAGTAACATAACTTGTATTTTCTGTTCCTTTTTTTCTTTTAATAATGGGAGAAACAATCCGCCCATCTTCACGCCTTCTTTGATTGTATTTGGAACATCTAAAAACTTTTCCGTTGCTTCCTCTTCAATGCCTTTCAAACTTGCTAATGCCGCATCAATATTATTATCACTTAGTAAAGCTTTGGTATCCGCTGGAAAATAATTTCTATCATTCAATACTGCACGAGCCATTTTTCCGCCGCCACTTCCACCAACTCGAATACCGCCTTTTGCAGCACCATTATTACCGTAAGGTGAATAACCACCTTGACCAATCCAATGATTTCCACCTCGATGTTTTCGTTTTTGCATTTCTGCAATTTTCTCCATTCGTTCTCGCAATTCTTCCATTGAAATATCAGAATAATCCGCCATTTTATCCACATTCGGATTAACATCATCGTCTTGTTCTGCATCGTCCACTCGATTCGGGTCGTCATTATTGAGAATGTCTTCACCAGAAAACATTTTTTGAATATCAAAACTTGTCAGATGTACTTCGTTCAAAAATTGGTCAATTAGTTCAGAAATGTTTTCGTCCTCTTCTAAATCAATTCGTTCTTCATAAGCTTCTCGCCATTTTTTGAAAGTTTCAGAACGTAAAATCGCACTATTCAGTGTTTCACCAACTTTAATATCAATACTCAAAAAATATTCATAAAAAGCAGTCGCAAAAGGTCCATAATCTTTTGGAGAATTTGCTATCAATCCTCGCAATACCAAATACATATCGCCCAACGTTCCAACTAAACCTTTTTCCATTGCTTTTCGCAATAATAAAAGCGTCCGAACATCTGCCGATAGATTGTGATTCTTGAAAGTTTGTGGTAAGGATTTGAACATAGTTTTTGAATATTAAAACTCAAATTAAAGGTTTAAACAAATCTCGTCATGCCGACGAAAGTCGGTATGACGAATTTGTTTTAGAAAAATCTAAAGTCAATTTATTAAAACTTCCGTTTCACTCTTTCCAAATCAACTTTAGATTTAATCAACACACCAATACTATCTAAATTAGTAATTTTCTGCTGTGCTTCCTCTAAGTCAAAATGTCTTAAATATTTGAGCCAACTCAATAATTCTCTTGTTGCAGGCGAACGTTCCAAACGCATATCTCGCAATTGATAGAAAATGTTTAAACTCTTTTTTAATAAGTCATCATTGATATCTGGATAATGTCGTAAAACGATTTTTTCCATCAATTCAGGATTTGGAAAAGAGATATAATGATAAATACAGCGCCCTTTGAAAGCCGTTGGTAATTCTTGCTCTCGATTACTTGTAATGACAATCGTCGGCATATCTTCCTCACTCACTTCAATCACTTTCCCAGATTCTGGCAAGACAAATCGACGATGACTTAAAGCATATAATAAATCATTCGGAAACTCTCTCGGTGCTTTATCAATTTCATCAATTAACAGAACTGAATTCGAGTTGGAATAAGCTGCTGCGCCAGGACCTAAATTAATATAATCGTCTAAGTTTTCCGTACTTCGATTTCCTGTACTTAATTTCTGCGAAATTCCTTGTGCTTCTCTTTGTGCATTCAAAACTTCAACCTGCGAATCTCTTAAATATTTCACGTGGTCGAACTTCGCTACAAAAGCATCAACTGTACTTTTTGAGCCGACAGGATAAACGAATAAATCTAATTTTTCGCTTTTTGCATATTGTAAAGGTAATTCTGTTTTACCAGTTCCTGGTTCTCCCTCTATCAATAAAGGCATTCCCAAAACCCTTGCAGTATGAAATGCTTGTGCTAATTCTTCATCACATAAATAGTAATCTGAACCTGTCCAAAAATTTGTATTTGCCATAATATTTATTTTTAACTCTTCCCCAATCCTTCTCTTTTTAAGAGAAGGAGCTTTACTCAGCTTCAAAGTTTACATCATGTTGAGATTTGAAGCCCATCTTTTTTGAGAGAAAGGTTGGGGTGAGTTTATCTTACCCTTCTATTTTTCTAATTCCTTCAAAAAAAGCATCATTTGCTGCTGTTGTACCGATTGTTACTCGTACACAGTTTGTCGCCCCGGATGAACTTGCTTCTCTCACCATAATGCCTGATTCTAATAAAATTTCTTCAATAAAATCATTTGCATTTTTAGTTGGTTTAAATAAAACAAAATTCGCTTGGGATTTCCAATATTCAATACCTAATTTATCAAAAGCTTCGTAGAAACGTGGTCGTTCTCTTTGAACTAAATCAACCGTTTCTTTTATAAATTCATTATCATTTAATGCTGCAATTGCTGCATTAATACTTACTGTTCCAATTAAAAAAGGTCTATAAAAACGACGTAAATAACCAGCAATTTCGGGCGTAGAATACGAATATCCCAAACGCATCGCAGCTAAACCATAAGTTTTTGAAAAACTATTAATTGCAATTACATTTTTTCCCGCTTTGACATAAGATAAAGCCGTTGTAAAATCAGCTGCATTTGCAAAGTGATAATAGACTTCATCTATAACAACAATCACATTTTCAGGTACTTTATTAATTAATTTATCCAAAGTTGATCTTGGAATGTAAGTTCCTGTCGGATTATTCGGTGTTGTAATAAAAATCAATCGTGTATTTTCATTAATTGCTGCCAAAATTCCATCCACATCTAATTCATAATTTGGCATTAATAAAGGCACATTTACAACCGTCGCACCATTCCA
>CAZEOC010000077.1:0-12114 GCA_964513525.1 uncultured Saprospiraceae bacterium
AAGCCCCGTCATATAAAAATACTTACAACGTTTTGCCAAACAGTACCACCCTGCACCCACCACGCAAGAATAAAACAAGACGACGTAAACACTATTAACACAGCATCGATATAACACCATTTATAGCCGTGGGCATGGACGAAATAAGCAAGGAAAGGAAAGGAAACTAAAGGTGTAATAACCATCGCTAGTAAGATACCAAGCAGCTCAAAATGTTCCACCAAATAAATTGCTAACAAAAGAAAAACTATGCTTTTTATCGCTTGAATACAAAATGAATGATATGAGTCTCGGTTGGCAACCAAAAAGATTCTGATTGTGTCATCGAAAGAATGCAAGAAGCCAGCAAAGGCTAACACTTGCAATATCCACCCAGCATTCACATACCTATCATCATAGAGAGTAAATATAATAGTTTCACCCAACAGCGACAATATTAACGATGAAATGAAAGCAAAAGAGATAATAGCAAGACGGATCTTTATGATACGCCGATACGACTCACCACCCTCTACCATCAACCGATAAATTGGCATTAACATAGAGTGGCCTAACTTTGCCACAACCTCTTTAAGCAAATAACCAAATACAATAGCAATACTATAGACACCTAACTCAGTTGGCGAAATAGTCTTACCTAATATCAACTTATCTCCTTGCCCTGAAACATACATCGTTGCAGTAGACAAAAAAATCCATTTACCTAAATGAACGACCTTCTTAACGACATCCATATCAAACCCAAAGCCCATCTTTAGACCTGGGATCATCGTATGCGTCAATACTGCTTTAAATATTGACTGAGAAACCATTCCAACCACTAATGACCATACAGACGGATAAAAATAAGCCGCCACAATCATAACAGTGGCTCCAAATAAAGAGCCTGAGGTTTCTATGATTATTTGGGGACGAAACTCTAATTTTTTATGCAAAACATAAAGATTAACTGAAGAAAAGCTATCAAATATTGCCGTTGTCGCACATACAATTAATATTACAGCCAGCCCCTCATAGCCGTAATACGCCTCAAAGGGAAACGCTGCAGCAAAAGCAATAACAAAAACAATAACGCCTCTTAGAATTTGTAAGGTCCATGCTGTTTTTAAAAAACCATGATCAGATTCACCTTTAGTATTGATAATAGAGTCTCGAATACCAATATCAGAAAATAAATTTATCCCTAGTAGCACGGCATTGACCAGCAACATAAGGCCAAACATTTCCGGCACCAACATTCGTGTCAAAACTAAGTTTGACAACAACCTAATCAGCTGAGCAGCACCATAGCCACCAAAAATCCAAATAGCAGAAGCAAGATTTTTTGATTTTAAAAAACTAAACAATGTCTTTCCTTTGATTCAACTAACGCCCAAGCAACTTATTTTTCAACTTATCTATTAAACCTTCTTTGCCTAGCTCTTCGGTTTTACCTTTCTCATTAACCCATACAGTGCTATGAGTTTTATTAGACTGCTCACCTCTATCATTTGACGTATAATAATATAAAGCCAATGATTTTCGAGTAACATCGTCAGGGCACTCTATTGGATGAGGATGTCCGTGGTAACTTGTAGACGTCGTATTAAATATGACCATACGATTGAATATTGGATACACTTTTCTTTTGCACTCAGTACGATCTTTATCCCACATCTCAAAAGCACCGCCATAAGATTCTTCCCAACCTTCATTGAGATATATAATAACATTCAAGCGCCTAAAAAGACTTAACGGTTTATGCACATTAAAGTCAACATGCACACCTAACTTACCACCAGTGGGAATACTGTGTAAGCCTCCACCCGCATAAGACATATCTGGAATAAGCCCCTTAACACTGGTTATATCTTCCAAAAAGTTTAAAAATGGTTGCGAGTTTAGTGTATGCAAAAAAATACGGGTAACAAAACCAAAATGCTCATCAGTGCTCATCTGCATCTTTTTTTCATATTTCGTTTCATAGCTTTTCCATTTTTCTGCTGAAATATCAAACTCTCTAATAATCTCACGCAAAATATCTTCATCAAACACATCATCTAGCACGACATGCGGATAAGGGTTTTGAGAAGTATATTCAGTCTTGTACTTTTCAACATAGCCATCTAACTTTTCTGTTGGCAACAACTTATCTAACTTTTCAACAATATGACTTTGCATAAATTTAACTCCGATAAAACCTTACTGACTCTTTAATTTTCTATAAATTTTAGGGATATACACAGCATTCATTGCATACCGCTTAACCAACCTCTTAGGGTCTTGTAACATACGATATAGCCATTCTACGTGTAATTTCTGAATCCATTTAGGTGCTCGATTTTCTTTACCAACGATAAAATTTATCGATGCCCCAATACATAACCCAACACCACTAGCACCAACCGTCATCTTAATCTTAGATGCTAAGATTTCTTGCCTTGGTGAACCAACCGCCAAAAAAACATAATTTGCTTCACTATCTACAATATCATTCACTAATTGAGTCACTTCATCAGGCTTATCAATAAATCCCATTGACGGATTAATATGTTGGATATTTAAATAGCTATATTTACCTCTTAACAAATCGATTTCAATAGCACCACCACCAACAATTAATATCCGATCACTATCAGAAAGCACCTGATCAAATAAACATTGTGTCAAATCACTACCCGGTATTATTTCCTTTATTTTTTTCCCAACCAATGCCAATAATTTTTCCAATATTCGGCTATCGCACAACGACAGATCCGCGTCATGATAGATGGCCCTTAAATCATCTTCTCCCGATTTAGGTAAGTCACATAAACGAGCTAAGTGATCGATATTAGGCGTCACAACATAACCAAAAGTTTCACCTCTACTCAAAGCCTCTACCTTATCGACAGCCTCTTGCATTGATAAGCTATCGAAAAATGTCAAGCGTGTATTTATCACTGACTCTATATCTTTAGATGCATCAATTGACGAATTAGCCACAACTCATAACCCTTATTATTTTTTATTATCTAGATAACATTAAATCAGCTAATTTCTTAGCATTGCTATGTAAATCATATTCTGATCGCACTAACTCAACTGCATTTGCATTTCTAGTATCAACAAGATCAACAGGCTCATCAATAGCCTGCTGAAGGATAAGAGAAAGATGTTTGGAGTCCCGAGTTTTAGTCACCAAGCCAGTTTCATTGGCAATGACCAACTCAGGAATACCTGAAACATTAGTGGAGATAACGGGAATGCCAGTCAACATGGCTTCCATCAACGCGACTGGAATACCATCCATATCTCCTTGCGTATCTTTAACACAAGGCAAAACAAAGTAATCTAATTGCGATAGCCACGGGGAAATCTCTGCATGAGGTAATGCACCAAGAAAATTAACATAGCCATCCAGCTCTAAATGCTTAACCTGAAGCTTGAGATCATTCTCTAAAGGGCCATCACCGACCAACTCAACACGAAAAGATTTCACACCCTGGGACTCTAAATGTTTACAAGCAGCAATTAATACTTCAGCACCCTTTTTTTCAACTAGCCGACCCAGAAAACCAAAAACAACCGGCGCTGACTTTGTCTTGTCTCGTCTTGGACTAAATAAAGCTGAGTCAACCCCACAACGAATGACCTTAAGTTTATTGGCATTAACGCTATATCGATTTAACCAGCGTACATTAAACTCCGATATTGTGGCAAAAAATGCTGAACGATCCACTTTTTGTTTAATCAGCCAACCCCGCTCAAAAATATCATTCGCATGAGAAGTCACACTAAACGGTACACCACTCGCCAATGATGCATACATACCAATATCTGTTGGAACATGAGCAAAATGGATGTGTAAATGACGGACTTGCTTATCTATTAACTGCTTCGCAAGAAACACCCCCATCAAAAAACGGTAGCATATACCAACGCTTAACTTAGGCGACTTCAACGACCTAAACACATCACTTAAACAGGCCATTAAAGCTTTGATAAAGGCTACAGGTGACTTAAGCAAAAAAAGTACATTTGAAATTAGAATCTTACCTAGAGATTGACCATATAGATAATGGGTCCTTGACGCTAGCTCTTTCACCTCGGGAAGAGCCTTATCCGTTAATACTGGCCGATGAACAGAAAATGGCACAACTTTAATATTCTGCTTGCTTTCAAGAGAAAAAATTTCGTTGTAAACAAAGGTGCTCGATGGTCCAGGAATCTCTGGTGCCAAATAGGCAATTGCTGCAGTTACTTCGTCCTCATTCACAGGAACTAACCCTTCTCAAAAACTGGCATGGGTAAATCTGGGCGATTGCTATCCCAACGAGACTCAAATTCTGCCTCAAAAAATTGCATCGCCTTAATTTTCCCCTTAAACAAACTTTTCCACTGAAAACGGCGGATAAATTGTTGTAAGCCATCATCATCAAGGGAGGGGGTTTCACTCCAAAAACAACGTAAATAACCCCAAAACATTGCTATACCACCAGTAACAAATGGGCGCTCTAACCCTCTAAAAGCCGATGAAGCCAGCATATACACCAAACCTGTGCCCATGAAATATTGGCCAAAGCCATGTCTCATCCTACCAGTATAAATACTTTGCTGACTTGAGCCCATCAAACGCAGGTGGACAAAACGCAATTCCGGCTCATCCCAGCTTCTGGCCATCCAACCTAGCTCTCTAGCCTTATGACAATCGATAGCATCCCACATGACCTGACGCACAAAGCCACCAATCTGCTTAAAACATGTCATCCGGAAAAATTTTGTCATCCCAACAGACAACTCATCCCCACGGCGCTCACTAATCATTTCTCCATTAATAAGATTATAAGGTTTTCCGCTGCAAGTACCCAATCTAGGGTTTTCCTCCATACGCTGAATTAGGATCTCAAAATATTGGGGTGGCAAGTTTAAGTCCAAATCAAGCTTACATATATAATCAAAGTCATCTGTGTTGATTTCCTTGTAGCCAGCGTAGAATGCATCAACTACCCCAGGTCCAACACTCCGAAAACCACGGTTTTCACGACGCACAACTTTAATGAAGTCATATCGCTCTTCATAACGTGACAAAATATCAGGAGTATCATCAGTAGAACCATCATCAACAATCAACCAGAGAGCGGGCGTTTCCGTCTGTGCAGCAACACTGTCAAGCGTCTGCAACATAAATTCAGCTTCATCCCTGCATGGCGAAATAATGACATACCGCCTAGAATCTTTGTTTTTCATTTTCACCCTTATTTAACTTAACCATTAAAGCATAGCTCGCTTTGGCATAACGTCATATATCGTTAAACACCATTTCACACGCAGTTAGCTTTTGTACTCGATGATATTAAAGCTTTTGCCCGACACATATTTGGCGAGAAAACTACACACTCCTTTAAATTGGGCAAATTTTCCCACAACCAGAGAAGTAGCGTAAGCAAAAGCCACACCATTACCCATATCTTTAACTTGTTTAATAAATATTTGCATAACCTTCAACGGATAAACGAATAAAAGTAGCAAAGATAACGGCCCCAACACACAAAGCAGAACCAATAAGAGCAAGGGAATACATAAAGCCCAAAGCAGAATTCTCATTAAATCCTTGAAACAATAGCGCTCCGCACTACTACCGTGCATGGAAAAGCCCTGAGCGTAGGCATGACCACTTCGCTCAGCACGCTTCCACCACTGCGAAACGCGAATAATATTGGCATCATGTAATGTCATATCATGATCAAGACGCTCTATTTTCCAGCCTTTTTGGCGCATTCTAAAGCACATTTCAGGCTCTTCTCCCGCAATCACCTGGGGAGCAAAGCCATTAACGTCCAAAAGTGCTTGAACACGACACATAAAGTCACCACCAGTTGATTTTGCCATACCAACTGGTGAATTCCATTCGATATCACATAAGCGGTTAAATATAGTTCGATCTGGATAACGCTCTTTGCGCCTCCCACAAACAGACGCAAGCTCTGCATTTAATTGCAAATGATCTAGCGCAATTCCTAACCATTGATCATTGACTTCACAATCACCATCAACAAATTGGACGTATTCAGTTTCCGGGTATTTTTCAAGTAAGTATTGATAACCTTCGTTTCTCGCTCTTGCAGCACTAAAAGGCAGTGACATATCTAACTCTAAAACATCAAAACCCCTACTTCGAACAAACTCAACACTATTATCTGTAGAATTTGAATCAACATAAACAATTTTTAATTCAAACTGAGCAAGAGAGAGAATACAGTTCTCCAAACGCTCGCCTTCATTGCGACCAATAACCACCACACCTAGATTAATCATTTAGTAAGACCAGATAGTAAATAATGATAATAAGTACATATAACCTATTTTGCTGACAAGTCAGTAACTACACTAGAAGCAGTCGAGACAATAGAAAATGCGGGCACGCTCTCAGTAACGACACTATTGGGCCCAATAACACTGTGCCTGCCGACGATAATATCACCTACAATAACGACCCCAGCTCCAATGTTCACTCCTTTCTCTATAGTAGGCTTTGCTGATAAATCAGACATATCCCTTATGCCAAAGGTAGTATTTTGCCTTACAATCGTATCATCGCCAATACTTCTAGCACCCAGGATCATACCGCCAAAATGCTCTAACTTTACCCGACGCCCCAGGTGAACGGTATAATCTAATTTAATACCGCAAAATACTTGTGTTGCCTTGCGTAAAACACGATATAAAATCGTCATCGGGGCACGAAATAAACGGCTTCTAATACCCATACGCCAATTCCCAAATCGATGCACAAATACTGCAAATAAGCCTTGCGAAAAAATATCTTTATCGTGAGTAACAAAATCCTCTTTAATCAACGCCCAAAACCCGATACCTGAAGGGTTCATATTGCTCGACCCATCCCAGATAGGCGCAGCCTTACCTGATGATGCAACTTTCAGCTCTGAAACATCTGAAAGGTCTTTCTGCTCACGAGGCAAGCCAGCTAATGCAGCGATAGACTGATCCCGCCAAGTCGCAGGCAGATATCCTAACAAAGACTCTAATTTAATGGATAACTGAACCGACTGGATAGAATCAATGCCAATATCACTTACGGACATAGACTCATCTAACTCGCTTGCAGCAACACCTAAACAATGGGCAAATACTGACTTAAGGTCACCCCCCTCACTATAAGACGAATCCTCCGTTAAGCCATCAAGATAGTCATCAGCTATCTTTTTATACTGAGTTTTCCCCGTGTGGGTTTTAGGTATTGATGACAAACCATTAAATACCAATACATTTTTAGCATTCACACCTAACGCAGACAAACATGCACCGGACTCCCTCTTAAGCAAAGACTCATCAACTTCAGCAGTGTAAGACACCAAAAAACCCTCCCCATAAATAGGGTTCGGTATTCTAGATACCGCTATCTCACCTTGCGAAGTAGACAACAATTTAAGAAGCTCAAGCTCTAGAACCTCAGTAGACAACTTTTGCCCACCACAGTTAACGACATTATCAGCACGCCCATCAAAGTATAAATAGTCATTCTTGATATGACCTAAGTCGGAAGTCTCAAACCAACCCTGAGCATTTGTCGGGGATACTAACTCTCCCTGCTTAAGAATATGCTTAGCGATATGCGCACCTTTAATACAAATCCTGCCAGTATTATTAATACTTAACTGAACATCACCGAATGCTTTCCCCACACTGGATAGAGCACTTTTTGGAGTCTCATTGAAATGCAATAACGTTGTTCTAGATGCTTCAGTAAGTCCATAATGCTGAACAATATTTGCATTGGGAAACAAGTCCATTGTAGCTAACTTTTCTTCCATGCTCATAGATTGGCTACCAATTTCTAACCACTTCAACTGACATCGCTCTTCACCCAAAAGGTCAGGGGCTGATAAAAATACACGCAGAAGACTAGGCACCAAAGAAAGAGAGTTGATTTCGCCTGCAGACAAAAGAGCTGCTATTTCACGAGGATTGAAACCATTGCTAGGGATATAAAAACTGCCACCTACCGAAGCCACGTGACGGCATCGGCCATAGCCAAAGGAGTGATAAACAGGGACACCGATATACTCCTTAACACCGCTATCCATTTTCATTAGCGACTGAACTCTCGAAACGACATCATTAAGCGCTGTTTGAGAAATTAATACTCCTTTAGGCTCACCTTCAGTGCCTGAAGTAAATGCAATATGAGCAATATCTGAAGAATTAGGTACCTTCAAATCCCTCTCAATCCAACCACCGCCACTTTCAGGATCAACAACATCAGAAACGTTGGCAGCCGAAAGACGCTGATGATCATCCTGTGACCTTAAAGGAGCAACAATACGTCCTTGCTCAAGCAAATCAAAAGCGGTATTAACATAAGCTACAGAATTTTTTTCAATAATACCTACAGAAACAAATGTACTCACTTTAAAACCCTAAACAGAAGGTAAACACTAAAATCAATAACCAGCTATGATAGAATAGTTACGAGAACCCACAAATCTCATACAAAAACAACTCTTAAAAAGCATTTTTGCTCAAAATAGATCTAACTAAAAAAATCAAAGCGAGAAAGTAGTGAGTATAACACAAGCCAATGTAGCAATTATTACCGTCACCTACAACAGCGAAACATTTATTGAAGAATACTTAAGCTCTATCGCCGAGTTTCTTCAGAACAAACACCACCAATTAGTCATTGTAGACAACGCATCTCATGACAGCACCTGCTCTATCATTGAGAAATTCGCAACTACTAATGGTTTATCAAATAACATCCAGATTATCCCTCTTACCGAGAACGTAGGCTTTGGAAAAGGGTGCAACAAAGGTGCAAATATTGCAAAAGAAAATCAAGCAACACACCTTTGGTTTCTAAACCCTGACACAAAGATATTTCCAGGCAGCGGAGAAGAACTTCTTTCCTTAATCACAGAAGGAAAAACCGACTTTGCCGGGAGCGTACTACTTAACAATAAATCTCAACCACGGTCTGGCGCTTACCGATTTCCAAAACTACTCAACATCATTCTCTCTAATTTAAAACTAGGTTTTTTAGATAGAATGTTCAAAAAACACATCACCGCAATACCCATTCAAAACGACCCATATAAAGCTGACTGGCTGACTGGCGCTTCATTTATGACTACAACAAAGTGCTTTTCTAACCTGAAAGGGTTTGATCCGTTTTACTTTCTATACTTCGAAGAAGTAGACCTCTTTTACAGAGCCAAAAAAGCTGGACATCGAGTCTGCACCACCCCAGAAAGCAAAGTTTTTCATATCTCTGGAGCATCCACAGGGATGAACAACCATAAGAAAGCACAAAAAAGGCGTCCGAAATATTGGTTTGAATCAAGAAGGCACTTTTATATTAAAAACTTTGGTTACTGCTATTTTGCTATAATCGATAGCGCTTTTGTATTAACTCATTTGGCATGGAGAGCAAGAGCCAAAATCCAACGCAAAGATCTAAATACGCCACCACACTTTTTAAGAGACATAATTGCTCACAGTTGTTTTAAATGGCCCTTATAAGAAAACCTAAAATAAACTCACTTAAGTTAACCCCACTATTTCATCTTAGCTTTCAACTGACCCACCACTAAGCTAGCCCCCTCATCCGAAAGATGATCATCATCAAAGTATAATGGGTTACCATCTTTCTCTATATTACATAAATTATTCACACACAAAACATCAGCAGGATAAATAACTTCAACCTTCGGATACTTTTCGGCAATCACCTGAATTATCTCATTTGTAGAGCTTTGCCTCTGACTAAATAATGGATAACTCACCCGAACATCCCTGGTTTTATTCCACAACAAATTATTAGCCATTACCTTAGGCACAGGAGCTCCGATTTCAGGAACCCCCGCTACAATAATGACTCGCTTACCCGCAGACACCAGCCGACCCACTGTGCGCAACAACGAAGCCTGAACAACCTGAGCATTACCTACTTTAGCACCTGATCTGCTTTTCACATCAGACATAACATAACGTATTCCTCGCTCACCACCAAAACGCGTACCTTCAACACTTAATGGCCACCTAGCGTGAAGAATAACTAACTCTAAGGACGATTCCCGTAAAATATAATTCATAGCCTCTTTATTAAAGTTCAGGCAATCACTAGAGCCATTTTTAATAACATCCACCAAAGGAGGGCACCCTGTTTTCCCCAGGAGCGCACCAGCTTTATTCATACCCAAAAGCGCTTGACCAAATGTATTCCTTAGCGAACCAGCGTGAGAATCCCCCCACAAAGCAACAGATTTCGGCTTATTATCAACACCCATAAGGCATACATCAGAATTCTTAATATCAACATTCGTCTTATTGAAACAATCCGTAAAAACACTATTTAAATTCACACTTCCTAAACGTATAACCTCAGGGTTTATTCTAGAAGAGAATCCATTAAACTTTACTACAATAATACATGCCGACAAAATCAATAAACTACCAACACCAGCAAAATAAAAAATTGTTTTTCGAGGGAATAAGCCCTTGCTTCTAAATGGGTTTTCAACGAACCGCCAAGACAAATATGCAAGCAAAAATGAAACTAAAATCCCTAATAAAGATATTGAATAATCTAAATTAACCGAGACTTGATAATTTTTAATTAACGCAAAAACTGGCCAATGCCACAAATATAATGAATATGAGATTAAGCCAATTGCCCTCAACCATTTAACATCTAAGAATGATCGAGCAAAATTTTTCTCAGGCAAAGACCCAATTAATATCAAGAAACTTGCACCCATCGTAGGCACTAAAGCAGCAACCCCTGGAAATCTTGTATCTTTTGTATAAACTAATGCAGGCACAATCAACATTAATAATGCAGATATAGCCGCCAGATTGACAATTTTATTATTTATCTTAAGTGAATGCACAGGCAATAACGCCAGCATTGCTCCAGACATCATCTGCCAAGCACGAGAAGGCAACAAATAATATGCCGCCCACTCATAGTAAAAAGCCGTATAAATACTAATTAACAAAGAAATGACATATGCCACTACTACTAACTTGATCAATAGGCGATATCGAGAAAACAGCAAAACCAAAACAACAGGAAACAGGAAATAGAATTGCTCTTCTACACCCAAAGACCAAGTGTGAAGAAAAAACTCATAGTCAGTATCACTACTAAAATAATCAGTTGTTCTCCAAAAAAAAATATTTGAGGAAAACAGAGTTGCAAAAATAACAGCTTTAGCTGACTTAACAAAATCTATTGGAAGCTGGATAAATGATATTCCCAGCATCACCACAATCATCATGACATACAATGCCGGTAGAATGCGACGAATGCGGCGTTCATAAAAACGAATAAATGAAAATTTATTGTGCTTCAGATCATTCAGAATAATTGAGGTGATAAGGTAGCCAGATATGACAAAAAAAATATCAACACCAATAAATCCACCCGAAACAGGAAGGCCTGCGTGAAACGCAACCACCAAGAGTACTGCGATTCCTCTTAGCCCATCAATATCACCCCTATATGTCATGCCACCCTCTTTTTTAATTTATCACTACATAAACCCAACATTAAATAACACATGCAACAAAAACAACTGAACATAGATAAGGTGAGATGCCGGGAGTAAAAATATTTATTACTTTTTATATTGCTTAACTGCTTTCTTAGCTTGTGAAATATAATAAACCATCGCTCCGATAGCAATGACAACTAAAAACAGCTGCCCCAACCAATTAAGATATCGATCTATAACGGGCATAGTGTTTTCAATATGCTCAAAAGTACTATGAAAGAAAAAAATATCAAAAATAGCAGAACGCGTAACTTCTTTAGGCAAAACGCCAAGAGCATGAAAAATATCCGGTACCAAGCCCCAGCAACCCACCAAAAAAATTATCGCAGGAAAAAACAAAAACCAATGCGGCTCTTTACGATATAGCCACCGAACGAACGAGTTTCGTTGACGCAGCGCATGCCGAAATTTAGCAATCAACCCACAAAGAATCGAACCCACGACAGCACCTAAAGAAAAATAAAAATGTTTCTCTGGCATAATTATTTCGCTCCTTTGTTCCAGCCATAACGGCGAATATGTTTTACAAGAAAAATATAACGCAGCAATATAAAACAATAAATCAAACCGCAAGAGA
>CAZEOC010000078.1:0-12102 GCA_964513525.1 uncultured Saprospiraceae bacterium
TACAGGCATTCAACGGCCAGCTAACGCGAGCATATCTGCCCAACTTAAGGTCGGATAATTGAAAATAGAAGAATATTTAGCTTTGCCAGAATTCAAATCTTTGAAAAGTTGGTCTCTATCTGCGCCTAAAGTTTCTGCTGCGGAATATAAATATAAACCATGTCCAGCTTCATCTTGTACTTTCGCTAATAAGGCGACTTTCCGTCTTAAGTTTGGTGCTCGACTTATCCAATTTCCTTCTGGCAACATTCCGATAATCTCTGAATGTGCATGTTGAGAAATTTGGCGAATTAAGGTTTTTCT
This sequence comes from uncultured Saprospiraceae bacterium, assembly GCA_964513525.1. GTDB lineage: Bacteria > Bacteroidota > Bacteroidia > Chitinophagales > Saprospiraceae > CAWVWD01. The sequence continues at coordinate 304 of CAZEOC010000078.1, forward strand.
ATATTTTTCAGGCATCCAATCTTTGGGCTCAATCTTGATTTCTGCATCAATCTTTGCTTGAAATTGTTCTTCTAAATTGATTATATTTTCCATTTTATTTAATTGATAATTGACAATTAACAATGGATAATTTTCATAATTGGCAATTATCCATTGTCCATTATCAATTAAATTTACATTGCTTGGTCAAAATCGACAACGACTTTTTCTGTTAACGGGTAACATTGGCAAGTTAAAATAAATCCAGCTTCGACTTCTTCTGGTTCGAGTGCATAATTTACTCTCATATCAACTTCGCCATCTACCAATTTAGCTTTACAAGTACAGCAAACACCGCCTTTACAAGCATAAGGTAAATCTGCACCATTATTTAAAGCTGCATCTAAAATATTTTCTGTATCAAAAGGTAAATCAAATAGTATTGTTTTACCATCTTCTTTTACAGAAATTGCACTTAGTTTTTTATTTGTTTTTATTGCTTTCGCAATAACGTTTTTCGTCTTTTTTGCATCGGGAGAAGTGAATAATTCAAAATGAATTTTCTTTGAATCAATCTTTCTTTCCAAAAGTTCATCTCGAACTAAGAAAATCATTTCTTCTGGTCCACACAAGAAAAACTCATCAACTTCTTCTGGATTAACCAATTTTGAAAAGAAGGTTTGTAATTTTTCTTTGTCATATCGACCAAAAAATAAGTCAACATCTAATTTCGCTTTTGTTAAATTGTGATATACTTTAAAGCGTTCTAAATGTTGATTTCTCAATCCTTCAATTGTTTCTTTAAAGATGATTTTACTAACATTTCTATTTAAATAAAACAAGGTAAACGTACTTTCTTTTTCTGTTTTTAATACTGTTTTAATAATAGATAAAATCGGTGTAATTCCACTTCCTGCTGCGAAGGCTACATAATTTTTGGTTTGATTCTGATTAACTTCTGTATAGAATTTCCCCATCGGCGGCATTGCATCCAACTCATCACCAACTTTCAAAATATCATTTGCAAAAGTCGAGAATTTTCCACCATCAATCTTTTTTACTGCAACCCTTAATTCTTCATCTAAAGGAGAAGAACAAACCGAATAAGAGCGTCGAACTTCTTCACCATTGATAGTTTGTCGAAGTGTCAAATATTGTCCTTGTTTATAAATGAATTCTTTTGCCAAAGTTTGTGGAATATCAAAAGCAATCGACGTACAATCGTCAGTTTCTTTGATTAAATCTTTGACTTTAAGTTTATAAAATTTTGTCATTTTATTTAGTATAACTAATAGTTGATAGTACAAAACTAACGTTTGTTAGTTAAAATTCCAAAACAATAACATTTCCATATTATTATTGTTGACTCTACTTCTAAAAACTTCATCGAAAATACTCTTAATTTTATCTATTCAAACATGAATTTAACTTATTTCTACTTAAATTAAAATCGTCATTAAACACTCATTATAAAATATCTTCTATATGTTTATGTTAAATCAAAGTGGTGCAAAATGGACATCAAAAAGAAAAGCTAAGCAATTCGGTCAACAACGAAAATTATCAGTTGGAGATGAAAAAAATCATGATAGTTGGAAAATCACAATTTTTAGAAATCATCATGAACATAAGGATTACAAAGCTATTTTAGCTAAAAAACAAAAACAATTTTGGATAAAACCATTTATAACACTTTGTTTTGCTTCATTTATTATTTTCATAATTGCCTTTTATCTTAATCAAAGTAAACGCAAGCTTATTATAAAAGAACAACAACTAAATCAAAGTATTGAAGATTTAACAACATTAAAAAGCCAATCTTTAATTGATGCTTATAATTACAATAATTACCTTGGAAAATCACATTTACAATCAAAAAATTACGATTGGGCAATTTACTATTTTGAATTAGCATTAAATTCTCAACCAGGCGATAAAGCATTTTATGAACAGTTAGTTTCTGCTTGTGAATATGATTGTCAACTCAATCAGAATAATTGTAATAAGATTGAGAAATATGAAAAGCGGCTTGTAGAATAATTAAGAGCATGTCTAAAATTAAATTCGGAAGGCAATAAGTTATGATAACTTATTGCCTTTTTTTTATTAAAAAAATGAAAAAACAGTTAATAAAATTTGACTTTAATAAACATATTAATTACATTTGATACATAATTTGATTACACTTTATAAATAAATAAAATGCAGATAAAAGTTACAATTAAACAATTAGGAAAAAAACATCCCTTCTTAAAAGAACAACCTTTAGAGATTGAAGAAATTGGTTCGACTCCAACATTAAAACAATTTCTTTTGGCAGTTGTCACACAACAAGTCAATGCATTTAATGATAGGAAAAGTAATAAAAGTGTTTTACCATTTTTGACAGAAACACAGGTACAAGAACAAGTCTCAACAGGAAAAGTCGGTTTTGGTGATATTTATGATGACAGAAAAGCTAATTTGGAAAAAGCACAAAATAGAATGTTAGAAGCTTTTGAAGATGGACTTTTTGTTGTCTTTTGCAATGACAAACAATTAGAAAAATTAGATGCTACCATAACAATCAATTCTGATTCTGTATTTACTTTTATTCGTTTAGCTTTCTTATCAGGAAGTTATTGGTATTAACTGCGATTCTTTGACAAGTTTTATTATTAATCTAAAATATAGTAATTCATAAAAGTTTTTTTGTGTTGTCAAAATATGAACGGCAACATGACAGCAAAAAATTATTTCAATCCTCACTTTTACTAAATAAAATATTTAAATGGACCAATATCAATTTATACAATCAAAAAGAGTTGAAGATAGTGTTGAAAAATTGTACAAAAAATTAGTAACTGTTTTCAACAAAAAAGGAGTTGTCAATTTTCAGAAGCATGGTGAAAAGGTTCAACTATCTCAGAAAGCTGCTCATTTTGGTATTTTATTATTAAATGGTTTTCCAAAATATCGGGAAAAAGATGAAAAAGAATATTGGTATCATTCAAGTGATATTGTTCATAGTGGAAAACGATTACAAGCTTTTATTGACACTTATGGATTGAATTTTTGGGATGAAGAAACAGAACAAATTCTTTGGTTTGCCTTTGGTGAGGAAATCGCACCTTTGGTAAGGAAAGCATGGGATAATCTACCAAAATTCATGTATCAATCTGGTTTGAATCGTCGTTCGTTTCGCTTACCAGCAAACGAAAATATCACCTATTGCAGACAACTTAATTTTCTGAAAGATTTAGTCAATTATTTGCCTGAGTATAATTTGACGATTGAGCAAAGATTAGAATATGATTCACAAATTGGTTATTACAATCGAAATTTGCCTTTATTATTAATGGCATTAGAAGATGAAAAATGGAATACTTTATTTTTAGATGTTATATATAATCGACATCCAAAAATTAAGGTGAATAATAATATAATTCGCACCCTTTTAAAAACAGAAAAAGAAGAGAATTGGAAAGCTGTTGGTGATTTACTCTTGGCTGCACAACGACAAGAAGGTTTACGACAATCAATCTTAGAAAGTGCTGATGAAGGAAGTTTGGGTGCTTTCAAATATATTATCAATCTTGTTGTAGAACACAAAATGAGTCGCTTTTCTTCTGCAATGCGAGCAGTAGAAACTTGGATTGGATTAGGTTGGGAAGCGGAGAAAGAGAAAACAATTCGACGATTTTTAGAATTAGGTCATACCTTTTTGAATGCTCCTGAGACGATAGAAGAAGCCATAAAAAGTAAAGATAATGCGACAGTTTATATGGCATTATGGGCAAAAGGTGTCTATAATGTTGAAGCATGTCAGCCGCTTTTGGAAGCTATTTGGGAAAATGGCACTATGGAGAAAAAGACTTTAGTTTTGATGTTTGTTCAATCTGTAGATATTTCTAAATTGAATTATATATTTGGTGTAAAGGCTTTTGAATCTGAGCAACAACAAATCTTAGCTTTTGGTTGGCATTTATTGTATAATCATTGGTATGGTTTACCTGATAAAAATTTAGTTTTCAAACGATTAGAAACATTATTACCAACTTTTCCTAAAAAAGAAAAGCGCTTTAATGGAAAAGTATTTACTTGGACAAGTTCTTATCTATCTCAAGAACGAATTTATGATGCGATGCTTCGTTTGATTGATGTGGATTCAGAAGCAGATATTCGTCTTGTTTTACCGTATTTTAAGGAATTTACTGTTTATCAAAGAGAACGATTGACAAGAGGTGTTTTAGATGGTTATTTTTCTTATCGTTGGGATAGAAACAATAAAAAGAAATTAAAAAAACCAACTGCTTTTCAAAAGGAATTTGCTTTAATTGCAGTGAAAGATAGAGGAGAAACCGTTCGTTATACAGGAATGCAAGCCTTGAAATTTGCTGAATTAGAAGTTGCTGAATTAGCACTTTTTGAAAAAATGTTAACTCGTAAAAGTGCAGCATTAAGAGAAGCCGTTATTGATTTATTACAGAAAAACGAGGCAACTATTTTAGGTAGTGTTGAGCGATTGATTACTGCTCGAAATGCGGAACAGCGTTTAGCTGCTTTGGATATTATTATTCAATTACAAAAGAAAAATAAATTTGTTGCCGAAACGACCGAATTAGCTCAAACACTTGAAAAAAGTGAAAAATTTACCAATCGGGAAGAGATATTATTACAAAGTATTCTACATAAAAAAACAGAATACACCGCAGAAAATGGTTTTGAATTATATAATCCAAATGATATAACGGAGTTTCCTAAACCTTCTGTACCAACAAGTGGAGAATTTTTTGAACGTCGTCAGGATTTATACAAAACAGGAATTATTAATAAATTAATTTCTAAATCACAAAAATTTGGTTTATCCAAATCTATTGTTGAAATGCAAAAAGATTTAGAAAAACTAAAAGCATTATTTTTAGAAAATATAGATTTTGAATATACCAGAACCTATTACGACGGAGAAGGTCAAACTGTTCTATTAGGAAATAATGTGGATTATAAAACTCATGGAACAAAGGAAAAACCATTAAAAGGAAGAGCACTTTTTGAGGAATTCCCATTGTATGAAGTTTGGGAAAATTGGTTAAAATCAACTGCTTGGACAACTTTTGATTTGTTTACAGTTATTCTTGTTAATGATTATCGACATTATGATAATTTTCCTAAAATTTTCAAGAAAACAGCAGCAAATCTAAAAGATTTATTTCCTCAAATTCCTTTACCGATTGTTGATGTAAAGAGAACTTATTTTGAGCCATTAAAAGAAATTTTAGAGGCATTAGGAATGATTTATTCGTATGAAAAGTCGGAAGTATATTTGATTTATGCGAAGGAATATGCTTTAGCAAATGTTGCTAATGCTGAAGAATCAAAAGTTATTGTACATAAAGAACGATACTATGAAGAATCTTATGTTTTTACGAATATTCGACCTTTTCATTTCTTGAAAAATTATGCTAATCCTAAATCTGATGAATTATATACGATACAATATCGTCAATTAAAATGGATTAAAAAGTGTTTTGCTAATGTTACCAATAGATATGGTGGAAGTTTTCTAAATATTGGTTTGGAACAAGATGCAAGAGCTTTTCAATTGGATTTAATAACAGAAAATGAATTGATTGCTTCTATTATGCGACATGATGAATTGGGTCAATTAACAAGAGTTATTCAAAAAGATAGACACCATATTTTAAAAGATTTTCCATATTTAGAGAAATATATTGCACCAATTCGAGATAGAGTTTTAGAGATTGAATTGCAGCGAGGAGATAAGGCAACTGCGGTTACTTTATTGGCTCAAAATATCAATCAATTAGCTGGGCAAGATTACTTTTTCAAAATTGTAAAAGCCTTAGGAAATTCGACTTTAAATTCGGGTTACATCTATTCTTATGGCAGTCGAGAATATTCTAAAAAAGAGATTTTATGTACACTTTTAAAACGTTGTGTACCAATAAAAACAGAATCACAAACGACTTTCAATGAAGTTGCTGAAAAATTAAATCTTAAAGAAAAACGCTGGGTCGAATTAGCGATGTATTCGCAACAATGGGCAGAAAATATCCGAACATTTTTGGGTTGGGAAGATATGGAAAGTGCTGTTTGGTGGCTTCATGCACACGCAAATGCACATCATAGCGAAGAAACAGAATCTGAAATTTCTCGATTTTCAGCAATGCCAATGGAAGATTTCGATAAAGGTGGCGTTGATGTAGAATGGTTTAGAGCAGCGTATAAAGAAGTTGGAAAAGCTCGTTGGAAAGTGTTGTATAATGCTGCGAAATATATTTCGAGTGGAAATGGTCATAGTCGAGCGAAATTATACGCAGATGTTTTGTTGGGCGAAAAAAAGATTCGAGAAATTTCAACTCGAATCAAAGACAAACGAAATCAAGATTATTTACGTGTTTTTGGTTTAATTCCATTAAGTAAAAAAACACCACAAAAGGATTTATTAAAACGATATTTATACATTCAGCAATTTTTGAAAGAAAGTAAACAATTTGGTGCTCAACGCCAATCAAGTGAGGCTTTGGCAGCTCAAATTGCGATGGAAAACTTAGCAAGAACCGCAGGTTTTCAAGACCCAATTCGCTTGACTTGGGCAATGGAATCAAAACAAGCACAAGAGATTTTATCACAATCTAAACCTTTAGAATTCGCTGGTGGCGTAACTATAGAATTACTTGTTAGTAAAGATGGCAAGCCAAGTTTGAAGGTTAAGAGAAATGAAAAATTATTAAAATCAATTCCTGCAAAACTTCGAAAAGAAAAACAAATTGTGGAATTGAAAGGCTATGTGAAGCAATTGAAAGCGCAATATGTTCGCTCTCGAAAAAGCTTGGAAGAAGCGATGGTTCGTCAAGATACTTTCTTGTGGTCAGAAATTGAAATGCTATCAAAACATCCGATTATCAATCCAATTTTAGAATATTTAGTTTTTAAAAGTGGTGATAATTTAGGTTTTGCTTCCGCTAATGGTTTGAAAAGTGCTGATGGACAAGTGATTGAATTAAATGAATTAGATGAGTTGGTTTTGGCACATTCGGTTCATTTATATCAAGCAAATGTTTGGGAACAATATCAACAATTCGTTTTTGAAAATGGTATAAAACAACCATTCAAGCAGATTTTCAGAGAATTGTATTTGCCAACAGAAGATGAATTGCATACCAAAATAGTTTCAAAACGTTACGAAGGGCATCAAGTTCAACCACAAAAAACAGTGGCTTTATTGAAGTCGAGAGGTTGGCGAGTTGATTATCAAGAAGGTTTGCAAAAAGTTCATCATAAAGAAGGAATCATTGCCAAAATCTATGCAATGGCAGATTGGTTTTCTCCTGCGGATATAGAAGCGCCGACTTTAGAAACGATTCAATTTTATAATAAAAAAGATTATAAACCAATTCCATTTTCAGAATTATCGCCTGTTGTTTTTAGTGAAGTGATGCGAGATTTAGACTTAGTAGTTTCTGTCGCTCATGTTGGTGATGTTGACCCAGAAACGAGTCAATCTTCTGTGGAAATGCGTGGTGTTTTGGTTCGAGAAACAGCTCGATTATTCAAATTAAAAAATGTTACTGTTAGCGGAAAACATGTTAATATTAAAGGCGAATTAGCAGAATATAGTGTTCATTTGGGCAGTGCCGTGGTTTTCCAAAAACCTGGTCGTCAATTGGGAATTTTACCCGTTCATTCGCAGCATCGAGGTAGAATATTTTTACCCTTTGCGGATGATGATCCAAAATCTGCGGAATTATTATCAAAGGTTTTATTATTGGCAAAAGATAATGAAATTCAAGACCCTACGATTTTGAGACAATTGAATTTGAAAATAGATTAATTCTATTTTTGATGAAAGTATTTTTTACTAAAACGACTTGTAATAATAATTGCAAGTCGTTCTTTAGTTTCATTAGTTACTTATAACAATTTCAAGATTATATATAATTCGTTTTCTTTCATTTCTGATAATCGTAAAAAAGTAAGTCCTTAACTTATTTAAAACAACTTAACTCCAATTAAATTGATTAACAACAAAACACTAACTACTGATAAACAAACAATTATAAATTAAAATATAAATAATTTGTATATATGTTCTTTCTGTATTAATTTTAGTTGTATCTAATTAAATTGCTTGCATTATCTATTTTAATTAGTAATGATATATAAACTGAGTTTAGTATTATTTATAGGAAATACACCTCAAAGCATCATTCAATATTAATTGTACTAAAAATGGATTCATTTTTGGTATCTATTATATATTGACAGCATCATAATATTTCACCTATACTTTAGGTGATTTGAGCACTGTACTAATAGTAACCATTATGAAATTTAAAGAAAATACGCTATCGAAATTATTTTCCCAAAAAAACATAATAAATATAGCAGAACTTGTTACTAGTAAAATAGATGATAAAAGTTATAGAACTAAGAAAATTCAAGATGCAAATACAGTTATTTTACTGAATTACATCTTTATGTCCATCTTAGTATTAGATGTCCTTATGTGTGCTATTAAGGGCAATTATATGTTGATGTTTTCCAGTGTTATTTTAATTATCACTTTAATAATTTCCCGAATTTTCATCGCAAAAGTAGGTGTAGAAGAAGCGACATCAGTAGTTTCATATACTTTTTATATCATCGCTTTATACCACACTTACTTTTTGGATAATATAGTTATTGCTTATTTTGCTTTACTTGTCACCCCTATTCTTTCAGGAATCTTATTACGTAGTTATCAAACTAAAATTATACTATTTTTTCTATCCGTTTTCTTATTCTTTGTTTGTAATAGAATCGCAGGTTTACCATATTTTGAAAATTATCTATTCTTTGTAGCTTTAATTCCCTCTTTTATTGGTGTATTATATTTCTATGAACGATTATTAACATTAGAGAAAGAAAAATCAAAATTCATTGAAGAACTTGAACAAAAGAATAATGAAATGATATTGTTTTCTCAAATGATGGGACATGACTTGAAAGCACCTTTAAACGCTATTAAAAATTATAGCTTTTTACTAGATAGAAAGATTGATAAAGATGATATAAGACAAAGAGAATTTATTGATTTTATCATTAATAATACCAAATTAATGAAAAATCTAATTGATGATTTACTTGCCTATTCTAAAGCAAGTACGGATTTATATCATTTTGAATCATTAAATTTAAGTGATTTGATGGCACAACAAAAAGCAACATTTCAGTATCAAATAGAAAAAAACAAAGTTATATTTAATGAAAAAAATCTGATTGATATAATTGGAAATAAACAATCCTTACAAACTGTTTTTCAAAATTTGATTTCTAATAGTATCAAATATCAGCCTAAAAATAAAGAAAATCATATACCTGAAATATCAATAGAACTTATCCAAACGAAATTGACTTATCAGATTTATTTTAAGGATAACGGAATTGGAATTAAAGCTAAAAACATACCTTTATTGTTTCAACCTTTTATGAGGTTTCATTCTGCTTTTGAATATGAAGGAACAGGTTTAGGGATGTCTATTTGTAAGAAAATACTAACTAAGCATAATGGAGATATTAGTGTTGTAGAATCTAATGAAAATGGCACTCTATTTTTAATAGAAATTCCTATAAATATTGAATAATTTTAACTTTTAAAATATTATGCCTATAATTAAATAATATATACACACCATAATTATACTACTAAACAATAATGAAATACATAAATCTAACAATATTTTTTGTCACAATATTCAGTAACCAAATCTTTGCACAAGAAAGCTCTGAGAAGATTAGGCAGATAGAATCTTTAATTGATTTGAGTGCTCAGAATAATCGAGCCAATCAAGATAGTGCTACTATTTGTGCTAATCAAGCTTTAGAATTAGCACAAGAAATAAATTCCAAAATCTACATTGCAAAGAGTTATGAGCAACTTGGTCAAGCATATCGTTATCAAAACGAACAAGATAAAGCTCGAAAGTACTATAAAGCGGCAATTAAATTTTATGGAAATGATGAAGAGAAAGTCGCCAAATTGGAACATTGGTTAGGACATACTTATGCTGCAGAAAGTGATTTCCAACAAGCTATTGCTCAATATCAAATTGCAAATGAATATGCAACTACTCATAAAGACACTTCTTTATTGGCAAATTGTGCTTTGGATATTGGAGTAATTTATGCTCGAAAAGGGGAATTTTATGTTGCCATAGAATACTTTTTTAATAGTGTTGAGTATTATGATGCAGTAAAAGAAACAAGACATATTGTTCCTTTATTGAATAATATAGGTTCTATATATTTAGATACTCGAGACTATGAAAAAGGGTTGATTTATTTAAAAAAGGCAGAAGAACGATTAAAAAAAATGCCTGAATATCGAGATAGTTATTTCGTTCATATTACGACTAATATTGGTATTTGTTATTATAATTTGAATCAATTTGATGAAGCGATTACTTATTATGAAGCTGCACTTAAAGAAGCCGAAAAAATAGATGATTCGTATATAAAAGCTACAGTTTACAATCAATTAGGTCTATTATTTATCGAAACTAAAGATTTCAAACAAGCTCAATTTTTCTATCGCAAATCATTTGAAGTCACTAAAAAAGAAAATTACCGTGCAGAATATGCCGCAGCGCTTAAAGGTTTAGCAATTGTTGACAAAGAAAAAGGGCTTTACAATAAAGCATTAAAACAATTAGAGGAAGCAAATTTGATTAATAAAGAAGTAGAAAACTTAGATAATATTGTTTCTGATTATGAATTGTTTGCTTCTATTTATGAGGAATTAGGAAATTCTTCAAAAGCATATAATTATCTGAAAGATTATATGAGTTTGAAAGATAGTGTATTTAATATTGATAAGGAAGCTGAAATAGCACTTATGGAATCTAAATACAATTATACACAAGAAGAAACGAAGCTAACTACCGAGGTTCAAAATTTGAAAAAAAATGAAAAAATTCAACAATCTCGACAAGCTATCTTAATTCTAATTCTAATTCTAATTAGTATAGTTGGTGGTGCTTTATATTGGTTTTTAAGTAAAAATAGAAAAGAAAACAGCTTATTAAAAAAAGATTTACAGAACAAAGCCATTATTGAAAAACAGGCAGAAGAACTAAAACATCTGAATGAAATTCTTGAAGATAAAGTAGAAGAAAGAACTAATGAATTACAGGCTGTAAATGAAAATTTAGAACAAGCCAACTACGAATTACGTACTTTTAACTACATCGCATCGCATGATATAAAAGAACCTATTCGAGTTATTGGTGGTTATGTTGGGCTGATTTACAAGCAGTTAACACCAGAGTTAAAAGTTAATTTAGAAAGCTATTTTGATACGATAAAGAAAAGTTCTAAACAGCTTTATACCTTGGTTGAAGATTTTGCTCGTTACACGAATTTATCTAAGGGAGATGAAATAGAAACAGAAGAAATTGATTTGAATTATCTAATTGATTCAATAATTGATAATCTTCATGATACAATTCAAAAATGTAATGGACAAGTTAGTGCATTAAATCTTCCTAAGATTCAATCTAATGCTTCTATTTTAATGTCGATTCTGAAAAATCTTATTGAAAACGGATTAAAATATAATCAATCCAAAATTCCTACTGTAGAAATAGGTTATTCACAAACAGAAACACATTACAATATTATCGTTAAGGATAATGGTATAGGAATAAAAAAAGATTATCATGAAAAGATTTTTGAGATGTTCAAGCGATTACAGAATCGTTCTAAATATGAAGGAAGTGGAATTGGATTGGCAATTGTAAAACTTTGTACGTCTAAATTAAATGGAGATATATTGATTGA
>CAZEOC010000079.1:0-12095 GCA_964513525.1 uncultured Saprospiraceae bacterium
TCATAATTTTTTATTTATAAAATATGAAAAACTTATTAATAATAATATTTAGTTCTTTTTCAATATTAACTTCTGCTCAAACAGACTCAATAAAAGTGAAATCGCTAACAAAGAAAGAACATTATTACAAATCAAAGCCTAAGCCTCGACCAAAACCAAAACCAAAATTTGGTTCAAATACTCGATTAATCAACTTAGAAGATTTATTAAAAACAGAAAAAGATAGTATTTTCTATGTTGAAGAAAAGCCTTATGTCGAAACCGAGAAAGGTTTATTTGAAGTAAATATGGGCGAGAAAATCTATAAAATAGCAGAAGAAATGCCGACTTTTTCCACTTGTGATTCGCTAACAATTTATGAATTACGAAGAATTTGTTCTGATAAAGCGATGTTAGAATTTTTTTATAAAAATGTAAAATATCCAACCACTGTAAGAGAAAGTGGCGTAGAAGGAATGACGGTAGCATATTTTATCGTTGAGAAAGATGGTAGTATTTCACGTTTGAAAGTTGTAAGAGATATTGGGGCGGATTTTGGCGAAGAAGCAATGCGAGTTGTTCGACTTTTTCCAAAGTTTATTCCTGCAAAAATAGATGGAAAACCAGTTCGAGTAGAGATTAATTTACCGATTCGAATTTGTTTAAGGTAACCGATTTTCGGCGAAAGCATTCCTTTAAAATATCCTTTATTCTTTCATTTTCAATGAGATTATGAATGATAATTTTCTATCTTGACCAAAAAATTACTCAATTTCATGAACCCTATTTTTTAAAAAAATCAAACATTTTCCAATTTTTCAATCATTCCTTCTATTTTTGTGCTATTATCTGAAGCAAGATTAAAGATTATGGCAAAAATTCAAGCAGCAATTACAGGTGTACATGGTTGGGTTCCAGAATATCGTTTAACAAACAAGATATTGGAAACTATGGTTGATACAAATGACGCCTGGATTACTTCCCGTACAGGAATTAAGGAACGTAGAATTTTGAAAGAAGCAGGTGAAGGTTCTTCTTACATTGGCGAAAGAGCTGTTCGTGGTTTGTTAGAAAAAACAAATACGAAGCCTGAAGAAATTGATTTTATCCTTTGTGCGACGACAACTCCTGATATGCAGTTTCCTGCAACAGCAAATATTATTGCAGATAAGGTTGGTTTAACGAATGCTTTTGGTTATGATTTGAATGCAGCTTGTTCTGGATTTTTATTCGCAATTACAACAGCTTCTAAATTTGTAGAATCAGGCGCTTACAAAAAAGTAATTGTTGTTGGAGTCGATAAAATGTCTTCTATTATTGATTATGAAGATAGACGAACTTGTGTCATTTTCGGTGACGGAGGTGGAGCCGTTTTATTAGAACCATCTGAAGAAGGTTTTGGTGTACAAGATGCGATTCTGAAAAGTGATGGAAGTGGACGAGCATTCTTACACATGAAAGCAGGAGGCTCTGCAAAACCAGCATCTCACGAAACTGTTGATGCGAAGGAACATTATGTTTTTCAAGATGGCGGTCCAGTTTTCAAAGCTGCTGTTTCGGGAATGTCTGATGTTGTCGGAAAAGTAATGGAACGCAATCAAATGACGGCAGATGATTTAAATTGGTTAGTGCCACATCAAGCTAATCTACGAATCATTAGTGCAGTAGGTCGTTTTGCAAATATTCCAGAAGAAAAAGTAATGCTGAATATTCAGAAGTTTGGAAATACAACAAACGGAACTATTCCACTTTGCCTTTGGGAATATGAAAGTCAATTGAAAAAAGGAGATAATTTGATTCTAACCGCTTTTGGTGGTGGATTCACTTGGGGTGCAGTTTATATAAAATGGGCTTATTAGCTCAAATTGTAGCCTAAGTTACAACTCGAAAAACTATATTCTTAATAATAGTTTTATAATAAATAGCTGATTTATAACCACTTGTAAATAGGTTGAATAAAAAAAAGTAATTTTTTTACCTATTAAATTAAGATTAAGGTTATCTTTGCAGCGATTTTTTTTAAATTTTAAATGCTTATAACATGGCAAGTATTGCAGACAGAGTATCAGAGATCATTATTGATAAGTTAGGTGTTGAAGCTTCAGAAATTACACCTGAAGCAAGTTTTACAAATGACTTAGGTGCTGATTCATTAGATACAGTAGAGTTAATTATGGAATTTGAGAAAGAGTTTAACCTTTCTATTCCAGATGATAAGGCTGAGAAAATTCAAACAGTAGGCGACGCCGTTTCTTTTTTAGAAGCTGAAGCAGCCTAATTAAACTGTTTTATGTAAGACCATACATTAGTCCACTTTTGGTACTGGTGTGTGGTCTATTATTTTTCAGTAATCATTGAGTTGATTATGACAATAACAATCGTCAGTATTGTTAATTAATAATATTCAAATACTTCAAAAAACCTCAACTTATGAAAAGAGTTGTTATCACAGGATTAGGTGCAATCACACCAATCGGGAATAATCTTGAAGCGTACTGGGAAGGGTTAAAGAACGGTGTAAGCGGAGCGGCTAAGATTACGCTTTTTGATGTTGAACATTTCAAAACGAAATTCGCTTGTGAGGTCAAAGATTTTAATGTCGGAGATTATATCCATAGACGTGAAGCTCGTAGAATGGATCGTTTTACACATTTTGGTATGATTTCAGCCGATGAAGCAATTGTTGATTCAGGCTTTGATTTAGAAAAAGTCGATTTGACAAGAATCGGTGTTATATATGGGGTTGGAATTGGTGGACTAAAAACATTAGAGGAAGAAGTAGAGAAACATGAAGCTGGAGATGGAACACCTCGTTACAATCCTTTCTTGATTCCTAAGATGATTTCGGATATTCTTCCAGGTTATATTTCTATTAAGTATGGCTTCAAAGGAGTAAACTATTCAACAGTTTCTGCTTGTGCCTCTTCTTCACATGCAATATCAAATTCGTTTGATCAAATTCGTTTGGGACGAGCTGATATTATGGTAACTGGAGGAGCAGAAGCAACTATTACAAAAGTTGGAATTGGTGGATTTAATGCGATGAAAGCTTTATCAACTCGTAATGATGATCCTCAAACAGCTTCTCGACCATTTGATTTAAATAGAAATGGTTTTGTATCAGGCGAAGGTTCTGGAACTTTAATATTAGAAGAATACGAACACGCAAAAGCACGAGGAGCAAAAATATATGCAGAAATTGTAGGAGTTGGCGCAACAGCTGATGCACATCATATTACTGCGCCACATCCTGAAGGAGAAGGTGCTGCTGCTGTAATGACCATGGCATTAAATGATGCAGGTTTATCTCCTTCTGATATTGATTATATCAATGTTCATGGTACTTCTACTCCTTTGGGTGATGTAGCTGAATTAGGTGGAATTATGAGAGCTTTTGGTGATGCTGCTTATGATTTGAATATTAGTTCTACTAAATCAATGACGGGTCACTTATTAGGAGCAGCGGGAGCGGTTGAAGCAATTGCAGCGATTATGGCAGTGAAACATGATATTATTCCACCAACAATTAATCATGAAACAGTTGATCCAGCAATTGATCCAAAACTAAACTTAACACTTAATAAAGCTCAAAAACGTACTGTTAAAGCGGCATTGAGTAATACATTTGGGTTTGGTGGACACAATTCTTCTGTTATATTTAAGAAATTTGAAGATTAAAAAAATTTGATATAAAAATAAAATGAGGTTGTAGACAATACTACAATCTCATTTTTTATTTTAACTTTGATATAGATTTTCCCTAAATCATAAAGATGATTTCAAACAGTGGTTAGTTATTAATGAATAATTCATCAGTAATTAGCTTTTTATTTATATATAATTTTTGACATTTTGGGATTAATACGAGTAATTAGAAAGTTGTACAATTACCACGTATCCAGCGAAAAAAGTTTTGTTCGACAGATTTCAGCATTAGTAGGTTTTGTTCCGGTGAATGTGGGTGTTTTTAGTTTAGCATTTGCACATAAATCGAATAGTAGCCAAGAAATGTATGCTATTCAGAACAACGAACGCTTAGAATATCTCGGTGATGCTATTCTCGGAACAATCGTAGCAGAGTATTTATTCCGAAAATATCCACATCGTGATGAAGGTTTTCTAACGAAAATGCGTTCAAAAATTGTGAATCGAAAAATTATGAATCAAATTGGCGATAGTATGCAATTAGATTTATTTATTGTTCACAATAACAATAGTAGATTAAGTCGTTCGATGCTTGGAAATGCGTTGGAAGCTCTTATTGGAGCAGTTTATTTAGATGTAGGTTATCACAATACTCAAAAGTTTGTGATAAACAAAATTTTAAAAGTACACGTTGATATTAGAGCCTTAGAGTCTTATGATGACAATTACAAAAGTCAACTTTTGGAATGGTGTCAGAAGAACAGGAAGGAAGTAAGTTACGATGTTTTAGAGAAGTTCAAGATGGACAGCCGAGATCGTTTTAAAATTGCGGTATTGGTAGATGGAAAACAAAGAGCTTCTGCAGAGGATTTTAGTAAAAAAGCAGCAGAACAAAAAGCTTCACACAGAGCATTATTAAAAATTGGTGTTTTGGATAGAAAAGCTTAATTAAAATTAGGAATTAGAAATGTGTAATTAGGTATTATAGGTTTTTAGTTATTAATTTGTTGTTGTAAAAGTTACGTATTTATAAAAAAGGTCGTTCCTTAATTGGAGCGACCTTTTTTTATTGAAGGAATAGGAAACAAATAATCTACCTATTCCCTAAAAAATTGAAATGTTATTTTTTGAGATTAAATAGCAAAACACTTTTAAATTAATTTAATATAATATAAATTGGTTTTTCTATACAAAATATCCTAAATCATGATGGTATTTTGATATTAATAAGAATAGATTGAAGTTATTCATTTCAATTTTCATTTACAGGTTAATAAATTTTATGATTAATATAAAAGTATTTGTATTCGCAATTGTTTTATTAGGTATTTTAAATTGTAGTCATCATTCTGAAACGCCAATAGATATACCAACTTTAAAGGCGAATGCACAATTACAATTAGCAAGGTATTTAGTAAAAAGTGAAGATGTTTATAATCATATAAAAATTGATGATAATGGTATTAAAACCTATATCAATGATTCTTTATGGAGAGCTGACGAATATGAGTTTTTTCTTCCATGGGAAGAGTTTAATCGATTTCGGGATTTATGTGAAAATGATGCAGAATTAGCTTATGAAATGTACCAACGTTATGCGACGACTCAGTATCCTGTCGATTACCCGAAACCTGAAAGATCAAAGAACAAAAGTGAAGGAGAAGGTTTTCAACCAACTACAAACCAACCACTAAAAGGTTTGCGAATCGCTTTAGATGCTGGACATATTGCTGGAAATTTAAGACTGGCAAAAACGGAAGGGAAGTATATTCAAATGAAATATAAAGGCGAAAAAGTCGCTTTTTGGGAAGCTGATTTGGCTTGGCATACCGCAAATTATTTACATCGTCAATTAGAAAAACATGGTGCAATAATCATGAATACAAGAGCTTATGGGAAAACTGCTTTTGGTGTAGATTACGATACTTGGTATAATAATTTTGATGCAATCGACGGCGAGAAGCCAGATAAATCCAAATTGTTTTGGCGATTTTTCAGGCATAAAGATAATGACGAACGAGTGAAAATGGTTAATGCTTTCAGACCTGATTTGACCCTAATTATGCATTATAATGTTGATGGAAATAATCGACCTTGGAAAAGACCTTGTCGAACGCAGTATAGCATGGCGTTTACTGGCGGTGCTTATATGAAAGGTGAATTATTCAGTCCAGAAAGAAGGTTTAATTTACTTCGATTATTAATTACTGATGATATTGAAGAGTCTGCTAAATTCAGTAATGATGTTTTACAAATATTACAAGCAGAAGGTGATGTTCCTGTTTTACCTGGAAATAGTAATCAAAAATATGTGAATGCTATTGGAATTCGAACGGATTATCAAGGTGTTTATGCACGAAATTTAGCACTTTCAGGTAGAATCTTTGGAACACTTTGTTATGCAGAACCACTTTTTCAAGATCATAAAGACGAAGTTTTACGATTAAATAAACGAGATTTTAATTTTGAAGGAGAAATGATTCCTACTCGTGTAGTAGAAATTGCAAAGGTATATGAAAAAGCAATCTTGAAATATGCGAAGACTTTAAAAACAGATTAATTTAATAGAAAACATAGTTTATTTCAAAGCTGAAGTCAAAACTATGTTTTCTATTTTACTATGTATTAAAAATTAGGAATCACATTATTATTTCCTTGTCCGTAAGGAATTTTGATAAAGTCTAAAGGTGCTTGACGAACTCGAATAAAGAAAGAATAAGTTCCTCGACTTGGTTGCCAAGAAGTTCCCATTTCCCAACAATGTAAACTTCTATAAAATTGAAAATCAGGATAAGTTAATTGCTTTCTAACGAAATCGTAACCAATTCGTCCAACCGTAATTTTCCATTGAGAAGTTAGATTTACAGTTCCATTCAAACTAATACTATGTGTAGAAAGAAAAGTAGAATCTACACCATCAAAATATTTTTGACTCAATCGAATATCATAGCCTAAACGAATATTATCTACATAAGCTAAACCTTGATTTTGTTTTGGTAGTTTTTTTCCTTTTTCCTCTTTAGGCTCATCATCTTCCGATTTTCCTTGTAAAATATCTTGAATTTCTTTCCATCGTAAAGAAGTAGTTAAGGTCAAACCTGCACTTGTCATTCGAGCTAATCGACGATTTTTTTCCCATTCAAAAGTATTGATTCGTCCATTTGTTTCTTCATTAGCTGCGTAAGCATCAAAAACGGAATTAAAAGAAACAGTTATTTTTTTGAATAATAAAGTATTCGCATTAAAACGAATCGTTGATAGTTGTAATGAATCTGCTGCAAAATTATAGCTTCCGCCCAAGTTTGCTCCTCGCAAAACTTGAAATTTTTTGAAGTTTTTCGCAGAATTTGTCGTATCTCCTTTTTCTTGTAATTTTCCTTCAACAATATTATTAATACTAAACCCTAATGCACTGGATAAACCCGTTGCAGAAGGTTGTCCGTAAATACCTTCTTCAAAAAGAGAATAACGCTGCAATTCATCTGGATAACGCGTATCTAATTGTACCTCATCAAAATATCCCCAAAACTCCGCTGTATAATCTGGTGTGTAATTATAGGAAACTGATGGTTTTACGGTATGACGCAAAGCCCTTAAACGACCAATTTTTAGATTATTCAATGTTCCAAAAATTTGCGTTCCGACACTGATACCAGCATTGAATTCTCGCAAGGCTTTGAACTCATTTTGTCTAAATTCTTCTACCGTACCGAAAGTAGTATCTTGAGTAATTGCTAAAATATTATCTTCTGCATCAAAAGTAGTATCACTTTGAATGATTAATTCATCAATAAAAGATTTTTGAGTCGTATTGAAATACCATTTTTCGCTATAATTAATACTCGGCGAAACTTGAAAATATTTTAATACTGTAAATGTCGTATTAATTGGTAAAGTATGTTTTACACCGTATTGTGCATCATTCCAAGCTTCTCTCGTAAATATGGTTGTATCTGTTGCAGTAACTGTATTTCTTGCTTGCAAACTATAATTGAATCCAATTTTTTCATACCAAGCTGGTTTTCCTCCGCCACTTTTTTTCTCAAACGGTGTAATTCGATTTACTTGAAAATCTAATTGTGGTAAATTTACCGTGAATTCTCTTGAACGAGTATTTTGAAAATGACTAGCACTTATTGCTAATCTAAATGGTTTTCCTGTCCAACTTTTTGAATAATTAATGTTAGAACTCAACTGGTTATTTAGCACTGTTTCTGCATCATTAAAGACTTGTCGATTTGTTCCCAAAACAAAATTCATACTTGCTGAAAACCGTTGTGTTGGATGAGCTTTTGCATCTTGATTGTGATTCCATCGAAGTGATAAACTATTATTCAAGCTAAAATCTGGTGTTTCAGGATCTCCAGTACGTCGAGAATCATATCGAATATTAAAACCACCAGTTGAACGGTAACGATAACGATATTTTGTACTCGCATTCAATGCATAAGTACCACGAGTAAAAGCATCAGCAGTCAGTTGTAAATCCCAATGGTCATTGATATTAAAATACCAACCAACTCCTTGCAGTCCAAATCCATATTGTGGGTTAAATTCATAATTCTGTGGAAATATTAAACCTGAACTTTGTTCTATATTTAAAGGGAAGAAACCAAAAGGCAACCATAAAGGCGTTGGAATTCCCATAATTTCCAAATTTGAAGGTCCAATAATTACCTCTTTATTTGGAATTACTTTTTGCTTTTTACTTCTAATTCCAAAATGTGGGACTTCATGGTCACAAGTCGTGAAAATCGCATCAGAACTATAAACTTGATCATCGACTTGTAAGGAATCTCTAGCTTTCGCAACGATAATTTTTGCTTTTCCACCTCGAATATATCCACCTTGTTGTTCGGTTGTGATATTATAAATAATTCCTTTTTGAGTTTCAAAATTATATCTAATCTTCTTTGCCGTAAACTCTTGAGTATCATCTGCAAAAACAGGAAAACCGTTCAATCGATTAGTAGAATCCTTCATTCCTTCTGCAAGTACAATTTTATTTTCTACATCCAAAATAATATGTGCCGCACGAATCGTAAATTCTTGATATTTCACCGTTGCGTTACCATACAAATGAACAATCTGTGTTTTTGCTTCTAAATGCATGGAATCATCTGCACTATACTCGACTGGCGCATCTATAGAATCTTTAGAAAACTTAACCGTCGTATCAGAAAGTACATTAAAAGTCTCACTCGTAACAAAACTACTATCAAAATTAAATACAGGTTGATTTAATTGTGCTTCTCTTTGTTCTTGTAGTCTTGCTTTGATAGAATCTGGCTGTGCGAACACCGCAGTAGGAATTATTAAAAATAAGATTAGAAAAAGTGGATAATTGACAGGAAGAACTAGCCGAAAGTTCGAGAACATTCGGAAAAAATCTTTCATAAAAATAAGGTAGAGTTGTATCATAAAATTGAAGTTAGCTCGCTGTCTTTAGTGAAAGTAAAAGTGACAATTAAAGTAAAAATTGGATGAGGTCAATTTTAATTTTTACGGTCACTTTTGTTTTCACTAATAAGCAAAGTTAGTTAATGCAATTATGATTACGAAAGGAAATCTTTTATTGTATTGAAATCGGGTTTTGTTTAACGTTTTTTTAATTTAAAAAGCATTATTAGTTAATTGCTAATCGACTAATTTTTTTCACGAAACTGCCGATTAACAACTAATATTTCATCTATGACTTATTCGCCAATTGTCCACATGCTGCATCTATATCTTTTCCTCGGCTTCTACGCACCGTAATCGCAACATTATTTTTTCGTAAATATTGAGCAAACTTATCAATCTTATGTGCATCTGCTTTCACAAAAGGCGCATTATCAATCGGATTATATTCAATCACATTTACCTTTGCAGGAATACGTTTACAGAGTTTTAATAAGTTTTTAGCATCATCAATACTATCATTAAAATTCTGAAAAGCGATATATTCAAAAGTGATTTTATTCTTTGTATTTTGATAAAAATAATCCAAAGCATCCGTCAGAATTGCCAAATTATTACTTTCGTTAATCGGCATAATTTCGTTTCGCTTTACATCATCTGCAGCATGAAGCGATAAAGCTAAATTGAATTTCACCTCATCATCTGCTAATTTTTTAATCATTTTTGCAATTCCTGCGGTACTGACTGTAATTCGTTTTGGCGACATATTCATCCCTTCAGGCGAAGTGATTAAGTCGATACTTTTTATGACATTTCTATAAGCCAAAAGCGGTTCGCCCATTCCCATATATACGATATTCGTCAATGGATGATTATAAGTTTCTAAACACTTTTCATTTATCATCTGAACTTGGTCATAGATTTCACCAGGTTCTAAATTACGTTTCAGTTTCATGCGACCAGTTGCACAAAACGAACAAGTTAAACTACAACCAACTTGCGAAGAAACACAAACCGTAAAACGATTATCTCTCGGTACAGGAATCAAAACAGCTTCCATCAAATGTCCATCGAATAATCGAAAACGAGTCTTGATTGTTCCGTCATCACTCACTTGCGACAAGTCTTCAGTTATTGGCAGAATTTCAAAATTCTCTACCAACAATTCTCTTAATGATTTTGACAAATTTGTCATGTCCTCGAAGGATTTTACTCCTTTTTTCCAAAGCCATTCGTAAATTTGTTTTGCACGGAATTTCTTTTCCCCCATTCCAATGAGAATTTCCGTCAACTGTGATTTTGATAATTTACGAATATCTTGTTTTACAGCTATTTTTGTCATATTGCAAAATTACAAAAAGTAATAGACACCTTAGACCGTTTTACTTTTAGATTTTAGATGTGGATTAGTATTATTATAAAATTATGAGAAAAAGTCTTATTAATACAGGTATTATTATTCTAATAACACTTTTATTATTAGAAATAATCATCCGTTTGTGCGGTATAAAACCATTCAAGCAAAAACATTTTTCTATTCAATCAACGCCAGAATTGTGTCTAATTCCAGATTCACATTTTGGATTTGCTTTGAATCCTGGTGAATATTCCGTCACGATGAACGAACAAATTCATTACACTTGTTCACATAATTTGGATTCTTTACGGATATTAAATTATGAAAATCATCAGGATTCCACTTTTGTTTTTCGTCAGCGAAGCGGTCGTCAGTCTTCTATCGTCAAAAAAATTGATTTTCATGGTTGTTCTTTCACCTACGGAATGAGTGTTGATGATAGTTTGGCGTTTCCATTTTTATTACAAAAAGAGTTTTCTGATTACCAATTTCGGAATTTTGCAGTGCCTGGTTTTGGTAATTTACAAGCATTATTACGATTAAAATTGCAAATAAAAAATAAAAATTTTCCTGATGTTTTAATGCTTTGTTATGCAGATTTTCATGATGAACGAAATGCATTAAATCTCAATTATCGGCAAAGTTTATTTAATGGTTTTCAAAATGCAAATGAAACGGTAAAACCACTTTTTATGAATAGCAAGATGCCATTTTATGATTCAGAAAAAGGAATTCAGTTTTGTGATTGGCAAAATATTTACGAAAATTGGAGCGGACGAACGACTTTTGCAACTGTAAATGCGATGCAAAATGCAGTTGATAAAATGAAATATTCCCGAATTGACGAAAAAGCCATTACGCACCAAATTTTATTAGAAATAAAAAAACTATGTGAAGCCAATCAAATTGAATTTGTGCTTGCCGCAATTACAAAAAGCGAAAGTACAGACTTTACAATCGCTTTTTGTAAACAGCAAAATATTGAAACCTTAGATATCGGTTTACCTTTTCCGAGTGAAAAATACAGCAATTTGCCGTACGATATTCATCCGAATAAAGTAGCACATCAGCATTTTTCGGAAGAAATAACGGATTTTTTGAACCGTAAAATGTCGAATACCGAACAGTAGAATATCGAATTTTGACGAGTTTTACCGTGAAAAAATAATTACAAACCTAATTTCTCTACCAATTCTTCATAGATTTTAATATGTTCTTCCGACCAAGGATTACGTCTTAGAATTTGGTCACAATAAGCCAATGCTTTTTCGTATTTTTCTTTTTTTAATGCCCAATTCAGCTTTTTTTGAAAATCCTTTATTGTATAACAATTCAACCCATTAATAACAGCAATCATTGTTATATAACAATTCAATTTTTCTTTTTCACCCATTATAAATCCTAATGAAAATGAGATGCTTCTTCCTTCTGCTAATGATTTCCAACCTCCTTTCGATATATTAATAACTCGAACTACTTCTTCTTCTATTCCGTCACCTAATGGATTAAAAAGTTCCGTTTTTGCAATACTGCCATTTTTTCCAAAGGTTAATTTAACAATCAAAATACCTGAAGTGCAATTTCTACGAGCAACTTTTGGATAATTAATATTCTTATAAAACATTTCCAGAAAACCTCTTGCTCCATCTTTATAATGTGTATTCAAAAAAGCATCAATTGAATCTTCGTGAACTTGTGCAGGAACTTCCTGTGC
>CAZEOC010000080.1:0-12083 GCA_964513525.1 uncultured Saprospiraceae bacterium
ATTTTACTAATAGTAATTTACGAATATTAAAAATAATACTACCAATCATTAATAAAGATAAAATTCCGAAAGAGAGTAGGAGAGGAGTAGATTCAATTAATCGTTCGATTACACTTATCATCCAAAATAAGAATAATGCATTAGCAATCAATTCAAAAATATTACTTCTTCGAAATAGATTTAAGGTTGATTTTACTTTATCTATAGTTACTGATTGCAGTAAGTACTGGTTTACTTGAATGTTTTTTTCGATTTTTGCATCTTGATTTTGCCAAATTTGAATTAATTCTTCTGTTTTCATGATTAATTTTTTTTTAGTTGATTTTTTGAAATTTCGTTTTTAATTGATTTTTGATTCTACCTATTTTAGTTGCGACATTAGATTTTGAAATCCCTAATATTTTAGCAATTTCAACTTGCTTTTTTTGTTCTAAATAGAGTAATATCAATGCTTTATCTAATTCTTTCAGTTCTTCAATGAATTGATACAAAAGTGTTAATTGTTCATTTTTACTATTATTGAATGCTTTATCTTCTGTAATATTGAAAATGTATTCATTATCTGAAACCGTTTTGATTTTTTGACTTTTCGTTTTTCGATAATTAGAAATAGAAACATTTAAAGCGATTCTATACATCCAAGTTGTAATGGCATATTTTGAATCGTATTTTGGATAGGCTTTCCAAAGTTGAATAATGATTTCTTGAACTAAATCTTTTCGTTCTTCAGGATTATTACAATAAATGTTAGCAACCTTGAAAATTAGCTTTTTATGCTTTTCCAAAAGTTTAGTAAAATCTATTTCTTGTTGTGTTCGTTGTTTCAATGTGATTACTTTTATTGTATTATTCGCAAAGTGAAGATAAAAATCACAGTTTTTGTAAATTTTTTTAAAAAAGAGGGCTTTTATTGAAAAGGAGTTCAATTTCTGCAAATTGCCAAAATAGACAAAGGCTTCACTTTTAAGTTTAAAAGTGAAGCCTTTACTTTTGATGAAAAGACAATTTTTCTAATAATTATACTTTAATCAACCCTTGTTATTACTTGGTTTTCAATTTCTGCAAAGGGTATTTTATGGAAATCGAAATAATTATTTATATGAATAATAAAATCAAAGTTAGAATAATTCCACCTAAAGTAAAATACATTCCTTTCTTGAAGACAGAAGTTTTAGGCATAAACATCCAAAATGAAGAAATGACAAAAAATAATAAACCTAAACCAAAAAAGATATTTAGAAAAAATAAAGGTTCACTTGATTTTGCTTTGTGTAAATGTGTCATTTTGCCTAATACAAATGGTAATTCTGATTTGGTATAATTTGCTATACCTGTTGATTTATCATAAGTTCCATCTTTGAAATAGTAAATATTGTTTTCTTCTTTTTCGACTCTTAGTCGTTTCATTTTCAATACTTTACCAAGTTTTTCTTTTGAAATATTCGGTTCTAATTCCGCAACAATAGCTTCTTTATTTTTTAGAAAATCGGTATCTCTAAATATTAATATAACTCCGCTTAAGGCGTAAACAGCCATAATTCCTGCTAAGAAAAAGCCTAAATAACGGTGAACAACTCGCATTTTGAAACCTAATGATCCTGGTTTTGACATAATGTTTTATTTAATAAACTTATTAATAAATTTCTCTTTATAAGCTCGACCAATCGGTACTCGCTTCTCCCCTTCCAAAAATAATTGGTTACCAACTATTTTCTCAATTTTTGCAGTATTAATAATATAAGATTTGTGTACTCTTGTAAATTGTTGATTATCAAGTGTCTCTGTCCAATGTTTAAGTGGTTCGGAGGATAAATATTTTTTCTTTTTAGTAATTATTTCCGTATAATTTGCATCTGCTTGAATTAAAATAATATCATTCAAAGTGATTTTTATTAATTCGTGTCCTGATTTAATAAAAATATCATCACGTTGATTATCAATTGTTTGTGCCGTATTTTCTTTCGGAATTTTGGCAACTGCTTTGACGAATCGTTGAAAAGAAAATGGTTTTAATAAATAGTCAGCTACACTGAATTCATAACTTTCTAATGCATAATTATCAAAAGCCGTGGTTAAAATAACATTTGGTGGATTTTGCTGCATTTTTAGAAAATCTATTCCAGATATTTTTGGTAAATGTATATCCAAAAATATCAAATCAACTGTTTCTGATTTTAAAAATTCCATTGCATCGATTGCATTTGAAAAAGTTGCTTTCAAATTTAATGTACCTATATCAGTAATATATTTTTTCAAAATACGCTGTGCAGGCGGTTGGTCTTCAATGATAATACAATTCATATTTTTTTATTTGAACTCACCCCAACCCCTCTCTTGAAAAGAGAGGGACTTTCAAAATGACTTTTAGTCATTTATTGATATGGTAGCAGCAAGACTGTAAAGTTCTTCTATTTTTAAGAAAGGAGTTGAGGTTAGTATAATTATTTCATATCAACTTCCAAATCAACTTTATACCAATTGTTATCATTAATAATTTGAAGTTTGTGTGCATTCGGATAAAGTAAATCTAATCGTTTTTGGACATTTTGCAAACCAATTCCGTTGGTTAAATTATCTGTATTAGATTGTGGTTGATGATTATTTTTACAAATAAATTTTAAGATACCATTTTCTAATAATTCAATCGAAATATCAATTTTTATATTTTCAGTCTGACTTGCAGCGCTGTGTTTGAAGGCATTTTCGATAAACACAATCAAAATAAGTGGTGCAATTTGATAATTTCCATGAATATTCTTGGTTTCAACAGTAATTTTCCCACGTTCTTCGATTTGCAATTCATTCAAATTAATGAAATGTTGCATTTGTTTAATCTCCTTGGATAAAGGCACTAATTCCACTTGACATTCATAAAGCATATATCGCAAAACGGAAGATAATTCTAAAATGATTTGTGGCGTTTTTGGAGAATTTTCAATGGCATAAGCGTATAGATTATTCAAATTATTGAATAAAAAATGTGGATTGACTTGTGATTTCAAAAACTGTAATTCACTTTCTTTGACAACAGATTGTAAATCCTCAACTTCCTTCTGTTTCCGCAAAGCATCCCAGCCAAATTTGAATCCTGAAAGGATTGCAATAGAAGGGAAAACATCAATTAAAGAATAAAAAATTCCGAAAAATTTTGTTCCTCTTGTTTTTGGGAAAAATATTTTTTCCAAAACCATTTCTTCCATGAAAATCACAGCAGCGAAGACGATAATTAAACCAATTACAAATTGTAAATATTTCTTTTTATAAAAAAAACGAGGTAACAATAAGTAATTAATTATCAAAGCTGCAACAGCATAATTTAGGAAAAATGGATAACGATAAGGTTCAATAGATGGATTACGTTTATCAATTGCAAAAAAGATAAAAACCAAAATATGTAAAATAATTTGGAAGATAATTTCTTTTGAAAAGTCCCATTTCTGTTGATTTTGCTTAACCATATCTCAAATGTAAATTTTCTGATAGGATTTTGAAAATTATTTCTGGTAAACAGCAAGAAGATGGGTTTAAACGGTCAAAATTGACTAATTTCTAATTCTCTTAAGATTACAAATCCAATAAAGTGATATAACCTCGACGTTGAGAAATTCGACCTTCGTCTTCTAAGTTTTTTAATAACCTTGAAATGACAACTCTTGCAGTTGCTAATTCCGTCGCAATTTGAGCATGTGTAATTTTTAATTCATTATGATTCGTCGCTTTTACTTTTTGAAGTAAATAATGTTCTAATCGAGTATCCATTTTTTGAAAAGCTACGGCGTTGAAAGCGTCTAAAACTAATTCAAATCGTTCTTTATAAGATGCAATCACGAAAGCATTCCATGTCGGATATTTCAATAACCAACTGTTTACAAAGTGATAAGGAACTAAAAGTGCTAAAATTGATGTTTCGGAAATTGCTTTGATTTGGCTTTTCTCATTACTAATACAAGCAGAAATTGACATGATACAACTTTCTCCTTTTTGGATGTAATACATCAAGATTTCTTTCTCGTCTTTTTTCTTGATTACTTTGATAGAACCTTCTAATACCAATGGTAAAACCTTGATATATTGCCCAGATTTCATCAATACCGTATTTGGTTCAAATGACATTAAAGAACATTCGTTCAATAAATTTTCCCGAAGTTCTTTTTCGGTAAACTGCGGAAAGTATTTTGATAATTCGTGTTCTTTCATCTTGAATTGATTGGTTTATATTGCTGTAAATATAAAAAAGCCATAGCGATTAACTATGGCTTCAAATTAGAAAAATACACTAATTAAATCAAATATTTAATTACTCTTTTTTCTTGTACTAATTCCCAAAACACTGTAAAGCGGACAAAAATTAATTAAACTTGTCGCTAAAAATATAAAAGCAACAACGCCTAAAATGATTGCAGCTGTACCGCTAATCAAATTCATAAAATACAATACAATAACTAAAGCTGCTAAAACAATACGGATGATTTTATCTAAATTTCCTAAATTCGATTTCATGTTAATTTTCTTTTTATTATTAATAATGAGACAAATTTAAACGATTTCAAATTGCTAAACGGTTACTTTTGTTACAGAAGGAAAATTGATATTTGATGTAGTAATTATTAAAAGTATTAAAAACAAAATACCGTTCACCTACAAAACTACGTCGTTTAGAAAAAGAATTTCCAGACTTCTATAAACTTGCTTTCCTTTGTATTGTTAAACCAAGATAATTAAAGAAAGAAATATGAAAATAAATTACTTATCATTTTATTTAGTAGCGTTTTTTATCACTTTTTCCAATCTGATTTTTGCTCAAAAAGCAGGTGTTTTAGTAAAAGGTACTGTTGTAGAAAGTACAAATCAACCAATCGAATTTGCGACAGTAATGCTTGTTAATAAAGCGACAAAAGCTTCTGTTACTGGTGGTACGACTGATTTAGATGGAAAATTTGCTTTACGCTCTAATGAAAAGGATATTTATATTGAAGTAAGTTTTATCGGTTATACAAAACTGACGATTCAAGATTTTGAAATAGTCAACGGACAAATTGATTTAGGAACAATTATGTTATCTCCAGACCAACAGATTTTGGCGGAAGTAGAAGTTAGAGCCGAGAAATCACAAACCGTTTTCAAATTAGATAAACGAGTTTTTAATGTTGGAAAAGATTTGAGTTCGACTGGTGCGAGTGCTTATGAAGTTTTGAATAATGTTCCTTCTGTGAACGTAAATATTGAAGGCGAAATTAGTTTGAGAGGAAGTTCTGGCGTTCAAATTTTGATTAATGGAAAACCGTCTGTTCTTGCGAGTGAACAAGGAAATGCACTTGGGACGATTACCGCTGATATGATTGAAAAAGTAGAAGTAATTACAAATCCGTCTGCGAAATATGAAGCGGAAGGAACATCTGGAATTATTAATATTGTATTAAAAAAGGAAGAACGAAAAGGCGTTAATGGTTCAATGTCTTTGAATACAGGTTTACCGCATAATCATAGTTTGGGTTTGAGTTTGAATCGTCGAACGGAGAAATTCAACTTATTTACACAAATTGGAGCGGGTTATCGAGAATTGCCAAGAACGAATGAAAATATCAATCGGGATTTGGTAAATAATACAACGATTTATTCAGATGGAAAAGAATATCGAAATGAGTATTTTTATAATCTTATTTTAGGAACCGATTATTATATTAATCCTCAAAATGTATTGACACTTTCTGGAAGTTTCATTTATGAAGTTGAAGACCAGCCGTCTCGAACGAATTTTAGTCTTGAAGATGAAAATGGCGATATTATTTCAGAATGGTATCGTACGGAGATAACGGAAGCATTAAATCCAAAATATCGGTACGAATTACAATATAAAAGTGATTTTAAAGATGATAAAGACCATGTTTTATTATTTAGTGCTTTAGGAAATTTCTTTGGAAAGGACCAATCTTCTGAATTTGATAATATTACTTTATCTGGTTTGGATGATTATAGTGGAAACCAACAAACTCGTACGAATTTTCAAGAAGCAAAATATACGTTCAATTTAGATTACACAAAACCATTTTCTGAAAAATTTACTTTAGAAACTGGTGCTCAATATGTTCGTCAAGATGTAAGTAATGACTTTTCTGTAAGTAATTTCGATAATGGCGAATTTATAGTAGATCCTAATTTGACCAATATTTTTGAATACAACCAGAATGTGTTGGGAATCTACGGAACTGGTGCATATGAACATAAGGATTTAGGAGTGAAATTCGGTTTGAGAGTAGAAAATACAGATTTGAATACTTTCTTGGTGAATACAAATGAATCGAACAGTCAAAACTTTACTAATTTTTTCCCGTCGGCTCATATTTCGTATAAATTAACGAAAAAGTTCTCCGTACAAACTGGTTATTCTCGTCGTATTTATCGACCTCGTTTGTGGGATTTGAATCCGTTTTTTAATATTCGTAATAATTTCAGCGTACGAGCTGGAAATCCAGATTTACAACCAGAGTTTACGGATTCTTACGAAATTTCGAGTATTTATATTTTGGATAAAATCTCCATGAATGCAAGTGTTTATCACCGTTATACGCAAGATGTGATTGATAGAATAGTTACTTTTGAAAATAATGTCAATACTTTCAAACCATTTAATATCGGAATAAGAAACTCGACTGGTTTTGAGTTTAACACGAAAATTAGCCCGAAAAAATGGTGGACTTTGAATGGAGATTTCAACTTCAACTATTTCACACGTCAAGGAGAATTAGAAAATGTAGCATTTGACTTTTCAGCAAGTCAATGGTCAACAAAATGGACGAGTAAATTTAATTTACCAAAAGATTTTGACTTTGAATTCACTGGTCGTTATCAGTCAGAAGTACAAACTGTACAAGGAACGACTTCAGATATTTTATTTGCAGATTTTGGAATGCGTAAAAAGATATTAAAAGGAAAAGCAGTATTGAATTTTAGTGTTAGAGATATTTTTGCTTCTCGAATTAGAATAAATGAAACTGTTCAAACGGACTTTTATACTTACAGTGAAAGTTTTAGAGGACGTTTCATAACACTCGGATTCAGCTATGGTTTTGGAAAAGGAGAAGCAATGCAGTTCTCAGGAAGAAGATGATTTTTTAGTGTATAAAATATGGCTTTCGCCAATAATTGCACTCACCGACCGTTTATCAATTTTCGTAAAATTGAATATTTTCTTTTAATGTAAGTTCAACTTTCTTTATACATTATGCTAAGTAGCGCTAATATGCTTTGTCAAAATAACTTGATTGTCAAAGCATATTAGCGCTCATCAAGTTAATTGTATTATTAATTAAAATTGAAGTAATTAACAATGCCGAATAAATGTAAATTTGGGATAAATGGTCGGTGAGTGCAATCGTTGGCGAAAGCTATTTCTTTTATTTATTTTAATAAATAATTTTTCGTCTCGTTTTTCTGTATTGAGAAGGGCTTTTTCCTGTTGTCTTTTTGAATTGATTATTGAAGTGTGATAAATTATTAAAACCTGAATCGTAAGCAATTTTTGCAATTGTGTTTTCTTCTGTATGTAACAATTGACAAGCATTTGCTATTCTAATCTCACTTACAAAATTTGTAAAAGTCTTTCCCGTTAATCTTTTAAAAAAACGACAAAAAGCTGGTGGTGTCATATTTATTTTTGACGCAATTGTTTGTAAATCAATATTTTGTTGGAAATTTGATTGAGTGAACTCATAAATGGTTTGAATTCTCTGATAATCGCTGGAATCTACTTCTAATGAATAGCCGTCAGCGTTCAAAATTGTGAATGCATTAGTTGTTGCTAAAGCTTGAAATATCTTTAAGAGTTGAATTAATCTATCAAATGGATTCATTTCCAAAAGTTGTTGAATTTCCTCTCCTATTTCATGTTTAATCGGATTATTGAAAGTAATCCCAAACTTTGAGCGTTCAAATAATTGTTGAATTTGGTACATTTCAGGACGTTCCAAAAAGTCTTCTCCCAAAAAATCAGCTTTTAGCTGTATAACGATTTCAGAATTATCAATTTCTTGTCGCTCACTAAAACCGAAATGTGGTAAATTTGGACCAATAAAGATTAATTCTCCATCGTGAAAATGGGAAATATGATTGCCAACTTGCCGAGTACCAGAGCCTTTCTTTAAATATACAATTTCATATTCTGGATGACAATGCCAAGGGAAAGTTTCGCAGGAAATAGGTGTTTTAAATTGTCGAATAGTAAATGAACTCCCAAATGTTGGTTCTATTTTTTCGTATTTAACTTTCATAGTTCTTAGATTGAAATTGCTATTTAAACACCACAAAATTAACTTATTAGTTATATCTTTTCCAAATTAAGGTTAAAATAGCATTATTATTAGTCAAAACTGTGGTAGTTGAAATCCTAAAATCGGATTAATTTTGCAAATGTAAATCAGACAATATTGTTTGTATGTTTATAAATTTCATAGGTAAGAATACCTATGCTACTTTGAAAATATGAAAAATAGCTTAAAAGTATTTATTAATAATAAAGAAGCCGTTGCGGTAAGCTTGGTCTTTATGGCAATTAGTATTTTATTTGGAAGTTGGGTGACAAGAATCCCAGATTTAAAAGAAGCATTGAATTTTTCGGAAGGCGATTTAGGTTTGTCGCTTTTGGGCATGTCAACTGGAGCTTTATTAATGATGCCGTTTTCGGCTTGGATTATGTCCAAGTTTGGAACTGGTAAAACGATGTTTTACGGTGTTTTGGTGGCAACTTTAACGATGGCTTTGCCTGTGTTTGCGACTTCATTTTGGGTTTTGGTAAGTTACCTTTTCCTTGCAGGATTATTTCACGGATTGACGGATGTTGCGATGAATGCCGCAGCTGCAGCAATTGAGCAAAAAGAAAAAATCCGAATTATGTCTACTTGTCATGGCGTTTTTAGCTTAGGCGGAATGATTGGAGCAATTTTAGGCAGTTTTTTAGCTGGAATTGGTGTTTCAATGCAATTGCATCTGGGCGTTTTGGCAATTGTCGTTTGTGTAATGATTTTATTTTTATCTAAAACCTTACTGAATGTAACCGATACTGAAACGGAAGAAGGGAAATTATTTGTGATTCCTTCTGGTGCTTTAATTGGGATAGCAATTATCGGATTTATTATCATGATGGGCGAAGGTTCGATAGCGGATTGGTCTGCTATTTATATCAAAGATTATTTGAGCGGTTCCGCTGCAATTGCAGGTTTAGGTTTTGCAGGTTTTTCGTTTACAATGGCTTTAGGTCGTTTTTTAGGAGATTCTATAGTACCAAAATATGGTGCCAAGAACATCGTGCAATTTGGTAGTTTAATTGGTGCAATTGGTTTAGCAATTGTGATTTTCATTCCGAATATTTATATTGCTATTTTTGGGTTTACCTTAGTTGGTTTAGGCTTTTCTTGTGTTGTTCCAATCTTATTTAGTGCTGCTGCGAAAGTTCCTGGAGTTGTTCCTGGAACTGGAATTGCAGGCGTGACAACTTCTGGAATTTTTGGATTTTTGATTGGCCCACCATTGATGGGATTTATTGCAGATACTTATAGTTTGACGATTGCTTTGGGCTTTGTAATGGTTTTAGCTTCCGTTGCAGTTGTTTTAGCAAGTCGAATTAGGATTTCTTAATGAAAATCGGAGTGATTCTATCACGGATGATACAAATAAAACAGATGATGCACGGATTTTTTATTAAACAAATAATTATTTCAATTTAATATTTTGAATAAGTAGAATTATGTAACTTACGTATATTATAATTAACCAAAAAGACAATCAGAATGAAATATCTATATCTTTTATTAATACTAAGTTTACCCATTTTTTTGAATGCTCAAGTAAAGTCAAAACGGTCAGATTTGAGGAAGAAAGTGGAGCAAATAATTAAATATGAGATTAAGTATAAAATAGATGAAACGACTGATAAACAACCTCAAATAATGAGTGATAGTGTGAATAGTATCGCTTCTGAAAATAATCCGATTGCATCAAATCCTTTGACTTTGATAATTATTAATAGTCAAGTAGTTTCAATAGAAGAGCTAAATAATTATGTCTTAGCGGAAGTTGATAATTTCAATATTTATCCAAAAAACCATCACTTTGCAATGTCTATCTTTGGAGAAGCAGCAAAGAATGGAATGATTGCAATTGAATTAAAATAATAGCTCAATGAAAAATCTTAAAAACATCTTTCAGTATCTAAGTTATCTGCAATATCCTTTAGCAATATTGATGTTATTTTATGCTTACAAACCATTAATCTTTGGAATGGAAACGCTTTGGAGTGATGTCAATACAACGTTGATTTTGATGGGTTTGGCGGTTAGTTTTTCAACTTTACAAGATACGACAAAAGTACAAAACAAGTTTTCTGAAAAAATTTGGAAGAATCCGAAATATGCTAATGCCTTTTTAATTTACTTAGCAATATTAACTTTACTAATACTTGGATTTGGAGTATTTGGATATTTTTTCTCTGAAAACGAGAAAATTCAAGAAATTGCCTTAGGTGCATTTGTATTAGGAATTGGCTTGATAGGAATGTTGAAAATGTCTATTGAAATGGCAGAATATCAGCAAAATAAAAATGGATAATTTTAATTCAATTTGATTAACAAATCTTAAACCTCAATCTTAAACAAAAAATGAAAAAAATTATATTATTATTTATAATTCCATTATTAATTGGTTGTAATAATGAGAATGAAAAAAATAAAAGCAATTCGACGAAAAGGTTGACTAATAAAGAGATTCAAGCTTATAAAATACCAGAATATAATACGACATTATACTTACCGATAAACTACTACAATACCTCATTGGAAGAATACAAAATTATGGTAGATGAAATGGAAATTTCTGATAAGGAAAAGCAACGATTGTTAATTCCTATTCAAAATATTTTTAGCATCAGTTCTGAAATGAATTTATTTATTGATTCCATAAGACCAGAAAACTTCTTGATGTTAATTCCGAAATCACCACATTTACCCCTGAATAATACTATTCTAAATATGTATAAAAGTCAATATAATGCGAGTAAATTAGAACGTAATCGATTTGAGATTTTATCAGAAAAAACCTTAGAAGCTAAACTATTTAATACTAAGAAATTCGATTATATCAAATTAAAAGTAGAACAAGAATCTCTTGAAGGAACAAGATATTTGACGAATTACATCATATCAACCGCAAATAATTCTATAGCAATTACTTATGTTGCTTCTGAAAATAAAGACTTTCAGAATTTTATTAATCTAACTCAAGTCAAAGATTAATCTTTATTTCAAATGCGTTAAATCTATTTTATTTTCGATGAATCTAAAATGAATCATCTATATTTGACGTACTAAATATAACTAAAGATGAAAGTATTTTATACTATTTTATTATTAATAACAAGTTTTGGAGTATTTGCACAAGCAGACGAAAGTCCAAATAAATTTTCCGCACATTTAAGTATTGGTCAATATCCTGCAAGTTTAGCAGTACCAACTTTTGATGCAATCCATTTAGGTCTTAATGGCGGTATTACTTATCATTGGAATAAAAACGAAAAACATCGTTTTATTCAGTCTGGTAATTTAGCCTACTTTTACCACAAAGATTTACAAACTGCGGTACAATTATTTACAGAAGTTGGGTATCAAATTAGGTTAAAAAATGGTTTACAAATTACACCTTTTTCAATTGGTGGCGGTTATGTTTTTTCCGTTTCAGACATGACGACTTTGAATTGGAACACAACAACGCAGCAATATGAAGAAGATAAATTCCCTGTTCGACACAATTGGCTAATTTCGCTTGGTGCATCAATGGCTTATGAAACAAGTTTGAATGTTTGGGAAAAACCATTGAGTGTTTTTGTAGATTATCGCTTACAAATTCAAGGAACTATTGTTCGAGATGTTGTTCCTGTATTGCCATATTCACCAATTAGGATTGGTGTATCAATTCCTTTATAATAATCACGAATCGCTCCTTGCACTCGCTGATGAGTTTCAACCGCTCGTTCCTCGCTTGACGAATGACAAATAATAAATAGAAAAGCCGTTGTATCAAAGTGATACAACGGCTTT
>CAZEOC010000081.1:0-12023 GCA_964513525.1 uncultured Saprospiraceae bacterium
CTTATTCCATTCTCCAGCAGGTTTTACCGTGATGAATTTCGTTTCTTTCATATCGTATAAGTCGCCTGCACGATGCGTAACAAACTTCGCATCAGGATGACAAAGATTATCTAAAACTTGCATTTCGACACCAGTTTGCCAAACATATTCCAGTTTTTCCTTTTCGATTACATTATAAATAATTCCGCTATTTCCACAGCTTTGGATTTTCCATTCCAGATTCAACTCGTAATTATTGTAAGTTTTATCCGTCAAAATATCGCCACCATCTTTCATTTGCCAATCGCCTTTTCCGTTATCTTTTGACAAATGCAAAGCGCCATCTTTTACTTTCCAAGCCGAACCGATAGTTTCTTTATTATAATTTCTCCAGCCGTTTAGTGTTTTTCCATCAAATAATAATTCCCAACCAGCTGCTTTTTCGCTTTCGCTTAATGTATTTGGTAATTGCGGCACAACAGGATTTGCAAAACCTA
This sequence comes from uncultured Saprospiraceae bacterium, assembly GCA_964513525.1. Taxonomy (GTDB): domain Bacteria; phylum Bacteroidota; class Bacteroidia; order Chitinophagales; family Saprospiraceae; genus CAWVWD01. Next base: position 477 of record CAZEOC010000081.1, read on the forward strand.
ATTTATTTGCAGGAATATGATTCATTGTGTACCAACATTCAGTCGTCCACAATTCTTGATTTTTATTACTAATAAATGAACCAAACAAATGCACATAAACGACATGGTCTTCCTTCATTCCATCTAATTCCAAAAATACTTTTTTTCTATCTTTTGAAATATTTACTTGAACCACTTTCAATGTTTTTTCATTCATTTTTGGTCCACCGTAATTTTCCGTTGGCAAATAATACCATTGTTTAATCTCATAATCACTCGCCTCATTTCCAGAATTAATTCCTAAAGGCTCAGTAAATTCGATTTCTACACCATTTGTTTTTGCACTAACGGACAACATTTCAAAAGTAGATTTTCCGTTATAAGAGAAACGTTGCAAACCGTACCATTGTGTCCCTGAATGTTGCCAATTACCTGGATTTCCTATTCCACCGATATATAGATTTTCGCCTTTATTATCCCAAGCGATTCTATTTACACCAGCTTCCATACCTTGCGTAAATCGGAAAACACCACCTTGTAATTTACCATTTACTTCTTCTACAAAAACGCGTTTCAATCCGCCGTGTGTCACTTCACCATGAATCATTTGACCTTTATAAATACCACCAGTTTTCAAAATTCCAGGTTGTGAAGGAGAATTTCCAATTTCATCTTGTGGCAACCAAACGACAGGTTTTGTTTCTTTCAAGTTCGCTGTTCCTTCAAAATCTACAGAACGAGAACCATACCATGCACCTTTCTGAATATGAACAATCTTAGAACTTGGTAACCAATCTCCTTGATTATCTGCAACGAAAATTTCGTCATTATGACCAAAACCAATTCCATTAGGCGTTCTCAAACCAGAAGTTAAAAATTCTACAGAACCGTTTTCTTTAGAAATTTTGATAGTTTTTCCTCTATCTGAAACTTGTTTTGCAGATGCGCCACCTGGCAAAATTCCAGTTGATAAATTACCATAGAAATAGCCATCTTTATAAATTAAACCAAAATTAAACTCATGGAAATTCGAAGAAACCAACCAGTCATTAGAAACCGTTTCATATTCATCAATTATTTCATCACCATCATTATCAATCAATTTTGTTAATTCTTGCTTTTGCAAAACGTAAATATCGCCATCAACTACACTCACTCCAAGCGGTTCAGCCAAACCTTTTGCGATACGTTTTACTTTGATTTCTTCTGGATTATCTTGTTCCAAATTACTCAAAATATATACAGAACCCGTTGGTTCCCAAGTACAAACGACCATTTTTCCATCTTCTGTAAAGTCCATTCCACCGACTTTTGGTAAAAATGTATTTGGACGTGCTTGTGTCAAATCAAAACTCGGATGAACTCCAGCAACAGGCATTTTATCACCTGGCAAAGTTGATTCATCGTTCAAAGGCATAGACAAACCTAAAACATCTTCTTGCCAAGCTTCATTTTGTTGCATTGCAGTCTGTGGAACAACTACAAACTCTGCTTGATTGAATGGTCGCCATTGAAACGAAATCGCTCGTCCACCTAATCCTTGAAAAAATTCAATTCTAAACGGATGCATTCCAGCGTTTAAACCAACTGCGGCATCTTTTGCAGTTGCTCCATGCAATCCATCATGATTAATAATTTCTTTTCCATTAATCATAAATCGAGAACCATCGTCACTCGCCAAACGGAAAATATAAGTTCCCGCTTCTTCGATATTCAAAAAGCCATCATAACTAATTGCAAAATTCTCTGTCAATTCTTTGAAGTCTTCTGCATAAGCATGGATTTTTGTTAATGTTCCTCCGAATTGCGGTTTAGAATCCCATTTCACATCTGCCAATTTATTCAAAGGTGTTTTAGAAACGTAAGCTTTCGCCAATACACCAGACAACAAATCCATTTCTTCTGTTGCTTTCACAGGTTTCAAATAATCCGTTGTTGCAATTTCTTGAAAACCGCCAACTGCACCAGCTTCTTCCTCTTCCGCATCTAATGACAAAATATATCCCACCATTTCCGATACATCGGCTTCCGCCAAATCCGAATGTGCTGTCATTGCGGCTTGTCCCCAAACTCCAGAACCACCATTAATTACTTTCGAAACTAACATTTGATGATTTGATTCCGTTGTTTCGTAGCGTTTCGCAATATCTATATAAGCAGGTCCAACCGTTTTATTATATGTATTATGACAAGTCGGACAATCTGTTTTGGCAATTAATTTTGCTCCTAAAGGAATTTCTTCTTCTTCAGCTTTTGAGTTTTTATTTCGCTCATCAATTATCATTGGTTTTGCCGTGAACATTGATGTAATTGTAGTTGGCTTAGCAAGATTCATTGTTAAAGTTCCTAAAATATCAAAACCGTCTAAACCTTTCTCTGCTCTTCTTTCCATTCCATTTTTTGCCCAATTTCCATCAGTTGTAATACTACTTTCTAAAGCAATTGAACTCAAATTCATATCATAAGTAATCGTCGCATTTTTTGGCGCATTTTCTAAAGTAAATGTTCTTTCCAAACCTCGATTTTTATCTTTCAAAATCGCTTCTGGTTTTTCATAAACTCTAATTTTAGAACCATTGTTTAATGCCAAATCGTACATGATTTCAACTTGTTGGTTCACAAAGCGATGACCTTTATAAATCACTTTTGGTGTTTCTGTTGTTCCATCCGTTATGACTTTCCAAGGTTGTTCAATATCATTCTGAAACCAAGCATCGCCAATAGTTGTCGGTTGCGGTCCGTGTGCCGTTGTATAAACTGCGCCATCAAAATTGACTGTTCCGTCCCAAACTTTATAAATTGTCGCATCGTCTGCTGAATAACTCACCCAAACATCGTCATGCAATGCAATCGTTAACATTCTTGGTAAGGAATCTACAACCGAACGAAATGCCCAATGGTCAAGCGGTCGGTCATATTTAGAATTTTCTGCTCTTTCTTCTGTTCCACAACTTGTTAAGAATATTGTGAAACCTACGAATAAAAGGAGTTTAGTAAAATTTTTCATGATTAATAATTTGGTTGTAGAATGGTTTTTTAACCACTTCTAATATTTTGGTTAAATTTATTTGAATTGCTAAGATAATAAAGTTGAAAAGAGAATTTCAAAGAAATTGAAAAATCACTTGTTTTATTAAGATTAGAATGGATTTATATAGATTCTAGATTTCTTTCGAAAAGCATAGTAAATCGAATAATCAGATTAATTATAATTCAATTAATATTTCTTTAAAATACTGAAATTCTATTTTAGATTGACTGAGTTTAATTAATATTGATTTTTTTTCAATTTAATTTATACTAATGACTATCAATGGAAATAAATTAATTAATCTTATTCAGACACTATATATCTGCTTTTTAATCTTTTTTGTAATGACAACTTTCTATTTTCCTGTAGATAGTGCTTCTTTTGTTGCTCGATTTCAATTTGAAAATAATGATAAAGTGAGTCGAATTTTTTGGGATTGTTTAATCTTCTTGCCAATAATAATTCATTTCATTTTACGATTTAGAGAAAGTAAGTCAGAGCATAGTTTTTTGAAAATACATAAGTTGTTATTTGCTATTTATTTTGTTGCAATTATTCCAGATGTTATTTATTGGATAAACTTGTTGAAATTGTTTTACATGCCTATTTATTTGATTTTAATTGTTTTATATATAGTTATTATTTCATTTGTATTTCCATTTCTTAAAAATTATGAAACTGAGAATAATAACTAAACACCTACTTTTTCCACTTATCAATTCTATTCTACCTTTCATTAATTCAAACTGTCCGTTCGTTAATTTACCCTTTTTTAGACTAAAACTGACTTCTATATTTACATCGTAATTTAATTAATTAATCATAAAACTTACTATTATGAAAAAGTCTAAAATTGAAGTTAAAGGAAATGAGCTATTCACAAAATTGACAACTGAAGACATGAAAAACCTAAAAGGCGGAAACAGAAATGTTGCTGGTGATTTATTAGGAACCGTATTTTAAGATTTTCCTTATGACCTGTTTTGAGCGTGTAGTTAGACAACTACACGCTTATTATTTTGATATATTCATTTCTAATTGTTTCTGACTTAATCCATATTTTCTATAATCTCTATTAAAAAATAATTAAGGGGAATTAAAGCTGATTAAAAAATCCGTAGTTTCGCCGCATGAATAGAATTGCGATAAAAGTAAAACCGAGTGTAGAGAAAATTATTAAAAAAGGTCATCCTTGGCTTTTTGAAAATGGAATTATTAAACAAAGTACAGAAGGAAAAGCTGGTGATTTGGCGATTATCTTTGATACTAAAAAGAATAAATTCATGGCAATCGGTTTGTACGACCCATTTTCACCAATTCGAGTAAAAATTTTACAAGCCAATAAATCTGCAAATATTAATCAAGACTTTTTCGCTGATAAAATTAAAACCGCTTTCGCTAAACGTCAGCTGCTTTTAGAAACAGATACGAATAGTTATCGACTGATTTATGGTGAAAATGACGGTTTACCAAGTTTAATCGCAGATGTTTATGCAGATGTTTTAGTCGTCAAATTATATTCTTTGATTTGGTTGCCTTTTTTAGAAATTCTATTTCCGATGTTATTAGAAATTAGTAATTGCAAAACTTTGGTATTGCGATTAAGTAGAAATGTGCAAGAACAAAAACATTTATTAGGAGATTTACACGATGGGAAAGTTATTTCAGGAACATTAAAAAATGAAAATGTCACTTTTCGAGAACACGGTTTATTATTCCGAGCCAATGTAATTCATGGACATAAAACTGGGTACTTTTTAGATCACCGACATAACCGTAAAAAAGTTGGAGAATACGCTCATAATAAGCGTGTTTTAGATGTATTTTCTTACGCTGGCGGTTTTTCTGTTCACGCTTTAGTAGGTCGGGCAAAAAGTGTTACAAGTTTAGATATTAGTAAACAAGCTTTAGCAGTTGCTAAAGAAAATGCAGCCTTGAATCCGCATTCGGGAGAACATAAAATATTAGCCGCGGATGCTTTCGATGGTTTACAAAAATTGAGAGATAGTCACCAAAAGTTTGATTTAATCATTATTGATCCACCTTCGTTTGCCAAAAAAGCGACGGAAAAAGAAAGAGCATTAAAAAGCTATCAAAGATTAGCTAAATTAGGCACACAACTAATTGCCAAAAATGGGATTTTAGTTTTATGTTCTTGTTCCAGTAGAATAAGTAGAGAGGAGTTTTTCGATACTGTTTTAAGAGAATTAGAACGTTCCAAAAAAGGTTTTCACATCTTAGAAAAGACTTATCACGATATAGATCATCCGATTGCATTTGATGAAGGTTCGTATTTGAAATCAGTTTATATTCAACTTGATTAGTAAGCGTAATATATTGTTTAATAGGCAGTAAAATATTAAAATACTTTGCACCCATTTTAGAGTAAGACTTTCAAAAGTCATTAATTTTATGTAACTTATTCGTAATTCCAATATTAGTACTTTAAAAAGTGTATAAATTTTGAATAAAACTAAATTTTGAATTGGATTAATTCTATCTCAAATCATAGAAATTTAATAAGTCAAATTCAGAATTACTAAGCTTATTTATAATTTCATTTTACCTGAATTCTTTTTATTTAATCAATTAAGATTGCCTTTTTCGTTATAGAATTGTTTTAATTCAAAATTACATTTGAGATTTATTTTATTAGCCTAACTCTTGTGAAATATTATCACAAAAGTTATTATTAACTACGAGAATGGGAATATTTAACCGAATAAGTATTATTAATAATATAAGATCAGATAAGTCTACCAACTTAGAAGCTGTTAGACATAAAATTGTCCTAATGGCATTTTTCATTAGTGCACTTGTTTGTTTGATTATGTCTGTTTATAGGATAATTGATCAACGTTTTGATATGTTGTTATTGAGTATAATTGCATTAAGTATTAGTCTTATCTTTTTCTATCTTTCTAAAATAGGTTATTCACAAATTACATTAAGAATTGCTTCTATTATTTATACAGGTTTTGCTTTTTATGAAGGTTTAATTTCAGAAATGCCTCCTCAAACTATTTTATATTTTACTGCTGTTCCTGTAATCAATATTTTTTTGATGAGTTCTAAAAGGTTTAGAATATTCTTTATAATACTGAATTTATCTTGTTTTAATCTATTAAATTTTCTAATAAAAACGGTAGATTGGTCTAATACAATTTCTTTTATGACCATAACAATTTTTTGTTTTATTATCATATTATTTTTCATCCAATTATTGGAAAATCAGCAAGAATTACTACAAAAATCTTTAGCAGATGGAAAGCAAACTATGATGTTATTAAATGAAAAACATCAAGAAACGCTTCTTTTTAATAATATGATGAACCATGATATTAAAGCACCTTTAAGGACTATAAAAGGCTTTACTTCATTATTGAAAAAAGGGACGAATCCATCAGAAAAACAATTAGAATATATCAACTTTATTTCAGCATCTACAGAGAATTTAGAAAAATTAATTTTTGATATGTTGACCTTATCTAAAATAAATACAATTGAATTGGAATTTAAAGAAGTGAATTTAAATGATTTAATTAATAAAACGCGATGTTCATTAAGTTATGATATTAATGAAAAAGGTGTTAAAATAGATATGGAAAAATTGCCAAATATTGCAGGGAATAAAGATATTTTGGGAACTGTATTTCAAAATATTATCTGTAACTCAATTAAATATCAACCTAAGTTAGAAAACCATATTCCTGCTATACAGATAAGTCATAAAGAGACAGAAGATTTTAATTTGATTTATATTCAAGATAATGGTATAGGAATAAAACCTGAAAACGTAAACCAGTTATTTGACCCTTTTGTACGTTTTCATTCTGCTGCAGATTATGAAGGTACTGGATTAGGTATGACGATTTGTAAGAAAATTATGGAAAAACATAATGGAACTATCAAGTATATTGCTAATGAAAATTCTGGAACTTGTTTTGAATTAAGTTTTCCTAAAGTCTAAGAAATTAGTCAAATGAGATTTGACTAATTTTTTTGAATATTTTCATTCTAAACCTAACGATTATTAATAATTACATAATTTTTAATCCTAAAAACGGACTTTTTTTATTAATTATTCAAGATAAGATTTAAACAATAAAAATCAATTTGTTATTTTTACGATGATAATTGATTGAAATTGTTAAAAAAATCTATGCAATAACTACTTAACAACTCCAATCCTCCCTCAACCAATGTATTTTATGAATGAACCAGTTATAGAGGCATTTGGCTTTTTATTAATTGGAATGATTACCGTTTTTACGGTTTTGGCTTTAGTTGTCGCAACTGGTCGAGCCTTAATTTGGGGAATCAATCGAATCACTAAAGAGTTACCAAGTGTCAAGAAATCCGCCTATTCAACGCTTCAAGTTGAACGAGAAATTCATCCTCAAAAAATGGCTGCCATCGTTGCCGCAGTCGAAATTGTAACTAAAGGAAAAGGAACGATTCGTTCCGTCAAAAAAGTTAATTAATTAGTTAAAGGTATCGGACACTTTTAAAGTGTTCGATACCTAACCTAATCAACCAATCACCAAATAAAAAATGGGAAGAAAAATAAAATTTTCACTCGTATATCGAGATATGTGGCAGTCTTCAGGAAAGTATGTGCCAACAGTAGAAATGTTAACTAAAATTGCTCCGCTTATTGTAGAAATGGGTTGTTTCGCCAGAGTAGAAACAAATGGTGGCGGATTCGAGCAAGTAAATTTACTATTCGGTGAAAATCCAAATAAAGCAGTTCGAGCATGGACACAACCTTTTAATGATGCTGGAATTCAGACGCACATGTTAGAACGTGCATTGAATGGAATTAGAATGAGTCCAGTTCCCGCAGATGTTCGTCAATTGATGTTTAAAGTGAAGAAAAAGCAAGGAACAGATATTTCTCGCTCTTTTTGTGGTTTGAACGACCATAGAAATATTTCTGATTCTATAAGATACGCCAAAGCTGGAGGAATGATAGCACAAGCTGCTTTGAGTATTACAGTTTCAGAAGTTCATACGGTTGAATATTATGTCAATTTAGCCAAAAAATTAATTGATGCTGGTGCAGATGAAATTTGTATTAAAGATATGGCTGGAATCGGTCGTCCTGTTTCGATTGGTAAAATGGTCAAAGGAATAAAAGATTATAAACCAGAAATTATCGTTCAATATCACGGACATTCTACACCAGGTTTTTCTATTGTTTCTACTTTAGAAGCTGTTAGAAATGGTGCAGACATTGTTGATGTTGGCATGGAACCTTTATCATGGGGAACTGGTCATGCAGACCTTTTGACGGTTCATGAAATGTTGCGAGATGCAGGTTATGAAGTTCCTGATATTAATATGGATGCTTACATGAAAATTCGAGCATTGAATCAAGAATTCATGGATGAGTTTTTAGGTTATTATATTAATACAAAAAACCGTTTTATGAATTCTTTATTAATTGCACCAGGTTTGCCAGGTGGAATGATGGGAAGTTTGATGGCGGATTTAGAAAATAATCTAAAAAGCTTGAATAAATGGTTAACAAAACGAGATAAACCGACAGTTACACAAGACGAATTATTAATTGCTTTATTCAAAGAAGTAGAATATGTTCGTCCTCAATTTGGTTATCCACCATTAGTAACGCCTTATAGTCAGTATGTGAAAAATGTTTCATTAATGAACGTTTTAAATGCTTATAAAGGAAAACCTCGTTGGACTTTGATTGACGAAAATACTTGGTCAATGTTATTGGGACGCTCTGGTCAATTGCCTGGGAAATTAGGAGATGAAATTCTTGCGATTGCAAAAGAACAAGGTAGAGAATTTTTCACTGGTCATCCACAATCTCTTTACCCTGATGTCTTAGATGAATATCGTCAGAAAATGAAAGACAAAGGCTGGGATACTGGAGAAGACGAAGAGGAATTGATGGAATATGCTATGCATCCAAAGCAATATGAAGCTTATAAATCTGGTGAAGCGAAAAAGAATTTTATCAAGGATTTAGCAGAACGAAAGGCTAAAAAAGCTGCGGCAAATGCACCTGCAAGTGTTGCTCCAGTTGCTGCACCGATAACGACAGATTTTCAACCGAAGAAAATGAACATTACAGTGAATGGAGAGCGTTTTGTTGTGAATGTTTCTTATGATGAAAATGAAGTTGCAACTACAGAAACCGCTACATCTACTGAAATCAAAGAAACGCCAAAACCTGTTGTAAGTGGTGAAGTAAAAGAAATCATTGCACCTTTAGAAGGGAAGTTTTATTTAACAAAAGATTCTTCGGAGAAACCAATTAAAATCGGCGACGATATCATAGTTGGACAAACGGTTGCTTACATCGAAGCGATGAAAGTTATCAATGCTATTACAGCGGATAAAGCTGGAAAAGTCGTTGAGATTTGCTACAAAGATGGGCAAGATGTAGAAGAAGATGAACCGATTGTTAAATTGCAATAAATTAACTGACTCCAACCCCTCTTTTACAAAAGAGGGGCTAAAATCTCAACTTAAGATTAAACTGTAAAGCTGAGTGTTGCTCCCCTCTCTTTTTTTTAAGAGAGGGGTTGGGGGTGAGTTCCAATTGAGAAGAATGGAAATTTTTGATAAAATATATACGATGACGGCTTTCGACAATTTAGTTGAAAATCCTGCATCGATTTTGATGATTGCGATTGCAATTATTCTATTGTATTTAGGTATTAAAAAAGAGTATGAACCACTTTTATTAGTACCGATTGCTTTTGGTGTTTTGTTGGCTAATTTTCCGACTGGAAATATGGCAGCAACCGATGAAGGCGGAATTATGAATTTGTTATACAATGCATTAATTAAAACGACGATTTTACCGCCGTTAATTTTTATGGGTGTAGGTGCAATGACAGATTTTGGTCCAATGTTACGAAATTTGAGATTAGCCTTTTTTGGGGCTGCTGCACAATTAGGAATTTTCATTGTTTTAATTTCAGCAGTTGCTTTAGGTTTTACACCTCAAGAAGCCGCTGCATTAGGAATTATCGGCGGTGCAGATGGACCAACTGCTATATTTATTGCCATCGAATTAGCACCACATTTATTGGGCGCAATTGCGATTGCAGCTTATTCTTATATGGCTTTAGTCCCAGTGATTTTACCTTTGATTTCAAAATTGACGATTTCTGAAAAGGAATTTAAAATTAATATGAAACAACAGGATAAACTCTATCCAAGTAAGGTGAAAATAAAGGATTTAAAAACAGTGAAAATCATTTTTCCGATTGCTTTAGCCGTTGTTGTTTGTTTAATCGTACCAACTGCTGCACCGCTTGTTGGAATGTTATTATTCGGTAATTTGGTCAAAGAAATTGGAGCGAATACGAACCGATTATTTAAAGCAGCTTCTGATACGATTATGAATGTTGCGACTGTATTTTTGGGCTTAATCGTTGGCTCGACAATGACAGCAGCTTCCTTTTTAGCTTGGGAAACTTTAGCAATAATTGGCGGTGGATTTTTAGCTTTTGCCATCTCAATGGCTGGAGGCGTTTATGCTGTGAAAATTCATAATTTATTCTCGAAAAAGAAAATCAATCCGCTTATCGGAGCAACTGGTTTGAGTGCTGTTCCGATGGCGTCAAGAGAAGCTAATAAATTAGCTTTACATTACGATTCCAGTAATCATATTTTACAATATGCGATGTCATCTAATATTTCTGGTGTAATCGGTTCTGCAGTAGCAGCTGGAGTTTTGATTGCTTTATTGGGATAGTTTTGTTATTAAACCGTGCCGGTTTCAAAACCGACACGGTTTTTAAGTAATTTACCAAGTCCAATCAGGATAAAAAGCATCTTCGATATGCTCAATTTTTGGAGGATTTTTATAATGCGTAATCGCAATCACATCAAAACGAATTTCCCAATCTTATCAAAAAAATCTATAAACTTAAATTAACTGAATTAGAAGTTGTTTAGCCTATTTATACAAAAAATCAAACACAAAATAAATGAAATGGAATGAAAAGATAGATTTAATAAAAAAAGAGTATTCAAATGATAACTTCTTCGTTCCTAATCTCAACCGAAAAAAGATTTTGAAAAAAATTGAATCTAAATTTATTAAAAGAGATAAGGGTTATTATGATTTAAATAATTCAAATGAGCGATTCACAGCTTGGTGGGGAAATTTAAATCCAACAGAAGAAAAACTCATTTTTAACGACTTAGAGTCCACTTTAAATTACTTTATTAAAGTAAATACAAATAAAGATTATTGGATAGGATGTGAATTTTCTAATCAAATTTTAATCTATAAATCTAAAATTCAACCGATAATTCGTTTAATATCAATAGGTATATCAAAAACAAATATATTTCATATTATCGGAGTTAAATATGATTTTTGTTTAAGTTTGAAAATAGAACAAGATACAATAAAGGTAAAAATGATTGATAATCTATAATGAAAAATAGTCCGTTCTTAATAACGGAATGGGGATTATTAGGATAATTTACGTTACCAAGTCCAATCAGGATAAAAAGCATCTTCGATATGCTCAATTTTTGGAGGA
>CAZEOC010000082.1:0-11984 GCA_964513525.1 uncultured Saprospiraceae bacterium
CAGATATAAAATAAAGTGTATCTCCAGTAAAACTTGAAGTTGGGTGCATGAAACTAAAATTCAAATTACAAATTGGCAAACGTTCTGGTTTCTTCCAACCAATCACTGCTTTCTCAGCAACAAAAATTGCCATTGTATATTTATTTCCATTGCTATTTGTTTCATCATTATTTCGAGAAAAATACATATATCGTCCATTTCCTGAAATGGACGCAGGACCAGAATTTTTTTCTCTTTTATTGAACTTTCTTGAAAAAGGTAAAGGCTCACTTGTAAATTCTTGTGCAGAATCTGCCTCAGCGAAATATAAACTTGAGAATGCTCTACCAGTCCATTCATAAGCAGTTGTAGCAGTCTTTTTTTCATCATAATCAGAAATAAAAACTAAACCATCATTATAAAACATTGGTGCATAATCATCTCCAGTTGAATTAAACGCCATTCTACGGATTGTAATATCAGGAAAAACAGGACGCAAAGTTTTTGCTCTTTCACAAGCTTCTACCATCGTTAATGCTCGTCCATCTTTAGGATTAATTTCATCATATTTTCGAAACCATATTTTTGCATCATCATATTTTCCAACACTCATTAAAGTTTCTCCGTAATAATAATAACTAATCGCTCTTGCTTTTTTGTCTTTTACAATTTCTTCATATAACCAAGATGCTTCTTCCATTTGGTTTAACATTCTGAAACAATAAGCTAATTTAGAACGAATTGCTAAAGTATTTTTTTGTTTAATTTGAATTGCTTCTTTGTAATAAGGAATTGCTTTATGATACTTCATTGACTTATAATAAGCATCGCCCTTTTCAACTACTTTGTCCAATTTTTTTTGAGCAAAGCATGAAAAGACAAAACAATTTAGTATTAATATAAGTGTAAAGTGTTTCATAAATTGATAATATTTATTTTACTGTCATTTTCCAATTAAGGATATTTTGAGGATTTAATATTAAATATATTTTCAATATCTATACCAAATAACCATAAAAATGAACTCTACAAAAAACTTAATATGATTCCAGTTTCCTATATTTAAAAAATAAGTAATAATCTACTTCTATAATCAATTTACAAAATACATTAAAAAGTTAATAATCAACAGTTTATACATAAAAAACATATCAAATTATCTGCTTTATTTAATGTTTTTTTATTTTACAATAAATAGTAACTATTTTTAACTTTAAAGTTTTTTCTAATTTTAATCAGATTCCTAATGAAGATTTCAAAACTAATTATTCTATTATTTTTAATTCCACTTAGTGGAATAGCACAAAATGGAAAAACACTCCTCGGCGGTGCGAAAGGAAAGGCAATTTCTGGAGCAGATTTAAACTTTCAAGATATTTATGCCATTACTTCAAATAGTGCTGGAATTGCGTTTTTAGAAACCACCAGTTTCGGATTATACACCGAACAACGTTTTGCTTCCGCAGACATTCGTCAAGTCGGTTTACTCACAGCTTTGCCAACCAATTTTGGTTCATTTGGCTTACAACTCCAAAGTTTTGGTTTCGATACTTACAATGAACAAAAAGTAGAATTTTCCTATGCTCGGAAATTATTTGAAAATATATCGCTTGGTATTCAATTCGGATATTTGAATACTCGTGTAGCAGAATATGGAAACAAAGGTGTTTTAACTACTGGAATTGGGTTACAAGCAAAAATCATAGATAATCTTTGGCTTGGAGCAAATTTATCCAACCCATTTCCTGTAAAACTTACAGCAACCGAATACTTACCAACTCAACTCAATCTTGGCTTAACCTATCATTTTTCAGAAAAACTGCAAATTGCTACCGCAGTATATAAAGATTTTGAATATTCTGCTTCTGTTCGTGCTGGCATAAATTATCGAATCATTCAACCACTTTCCCTTCGATTAGGAATTAGTACAGAACCAATTGAAAACAGTTTTGGACTTGGTGTTCATTTGAAGCAATTTGATTTAGACTTTGCAATGTCGTATCATCAGCTTTTAGGTTTCACTCCTGCCTTTTCGATGGTTTATAATATTAAGAAAAAGGAAAAATAATGGAAAAGTATTTCTATACCTTATAAACTAAACTTCATAGATTCTAAATTATATTAAAATCAATATTTAACTCTTTGACAATATCTAATTATTAAAAAAATGAAAAAAATTAGCTTGTTTATATTTTCGATATTTTTGGTTGGAAATGTATTTGCATCAGGTTTACTTCCTGATTTATTAATTTATAAAAATGATACAATTAATATTCAATATGGACTTTTTGAAAATTATGTTGAGAACTATAAATTAAGAATTGACATTATTGATTTTTTTGGTGGTTTCAATACAGCATGTAAACGTGGTTATATTGCAGTTTGGGAATTGAGAAACGATAGTCTTTTTTTGAAGAGTGTACGAAGTTGTAACGACTCAAAAGTAACCCTAAATTTAGATAAAACCTTTGCGGAAAAATATATCAATAATGAAGTTTTTGCAGATTGGGATAATGAATCTTTCACATACAATTCTTTTGGTGAAATAATCGCTTATCAAAGTTGGAGTTCTACAACTGCATTTTATAAAATATTCCATTTTGAAAAAGGTATTTTGAAAAGTATTAAAAATTATGATGACAGAAGTGACCCTACTTACAGTGAAAACTTCGTCAATAAATTTTTATATGAAAACATAAACTGGATTTTAATAAATAACTATTTAGACAGTAATAAATCGCTTTGGGCTAATTTTCAAATCAATTCAGAAGGAAAGCCAATGAATATTATAATTGATACAAAATATAGTATTGATAAAGTTATTGATAAAGAAATAGTTAGAGTTCTTTCAATAATGCCTCAAGATTCTTATCCTCATGAAATTGATAATACATGGCGAATGGAAATCTATTTAAATAAAGAATCATACGAAAAAAAGTAACGTTAAAACAAACTATGAAAACCTACCTAAAAACCCTACAAACTGAATTTCAACTCAATGCTAATCCCGAATATGCTATAAAACAAAAAGCATATATGCGAAATCAGTTTGAGTTCTTTGGCTTAAAATCGTCAGAACGGCGTGCGATTACCAAACCATTTATGATGAAAGAATTTTTACCTGATAAGTCAGAATTACAGAATATTGTAATTGCAGCTTGGGAAAAACCAGAAAGGGATTTTCATCATTTTGCTCAGGAGTTAGTTTTTCGATATAAAAAGCAATTTGAAAAATCAGATATTGAATTATTTGAATACATGATTACACACAAATCTTGGTGGGATACGATTGATTTTATTGCAACTAAATTAGTTAATGAATATTTCAAAAAATTCCCAACTGAACGAGATTTCCATGTAGATAAATGGTTGCAATCGGGCAATATTTGGCTACAACGAACAACACTTTATTTTCAAATAAAGCATAAAAAGCAAATGGATTTGGCTTTATTAACGAAAGTAATTCATGCTTTAGCTTCATCTGATGAATTTTTTATTCAAAAAGCTATTGGAACAGCTTTGAGAGAATATAGTAGAACTGATGCCGATTGGGTAATTGATTTTGTTGAAAATAATGAATTGAGCAATTTGAGTAAACGAGAGGCTTTGAAATTACTTTAAGTTATGAATTATGAAAAGAATAATGGAATTAGTTGGATTTACAAACTCCTCGTTTAACTTTTTTGCGATTATTGTAATTAATTTGCTTAAAATAGATTTGAAATTATAAAAACCCAAATCAACTTCCTAAATTTGTATACGTTCAAATTAGCGAATAGTAAAATCACCAACAATAAATCAAAATGGCGAAAATTAAAAAAGTATTTGCGTGTACAAATTGTGGCAACACTTCTTCTAAGTGGGAAGGAAAATGTCCTGCTTGTGGAGAATGGAATACTTATACCGAAGAAATTATTTCTAAAACGCCAAATACCAACGAAGAAAAAAAGAAAGTTTGGACAAGTAAAACGGCTCAAGAAGCTCCGAAACCAACGCCTCTACAAAAAATCGCAACTGGAAAAACCCAACGTTTTCCAACGCATGATGGCGAACTTAATCGAGTTTTAGGAGGCGGAATTGTTAGTGGTTCTTTAGTATTAATCGGTGGACAACCTGGTATCGGAAAGTCAACTTTAATGCTTCAAATTGCCTTATCACTCAATTTGAAAGTCTTATATATTTCGGGTGAAGAAAGCGAGGAACAAATCAAAATGCGTGCAGATAGAATTGGTTTCAAAAACAAAGAATGTTATATTTTAACCGAAACGAATGTTAGCAAAATCCTACAACATGCTCAGAAGTTGAAACCACAATTGATGGTTTTAGACTCGATTCAGACGGTTTCTTCTCCTTATATTGAATCTGCTCCTGGCAGCATTTCTCAAGTCAGAGAATGTGCTGGCGAAATGCAGCGTTTCGCTAAAGAAACTAATATTCCGATTTTTGTAATCGGTCATATCACTAAAGATGGTTCGATTGCAGGACCAAAACTTTTGGAGCATATTGTCGATGCAGTTTTGCAATTTGAAGGTGATAGACATTATACTTATAGAATTTTAAGAACCATTAAAAATCGTTTTGGTTCTACTGCCGAAATGGGAATTTATGAAATGTTAGGCAATGGTTTACGAGAAGTTTCTAATCCTTCCGAATTACTAATTTCTCAAAAAGAAGGCGACTTGAGCGGAAGTGCAATTTCTGCAACAATAGAAGGTTTACGTCCGATGTTGATTGAAACGCAAGCGCTTGTAAGTACTGCCGTTTATGGAAACCCACAGCGTTCT
The DNA here is from genome assembly GCA_964513525.1 of uncultured Saprospiraceae bacterium. Lineage (GTDB taxonomy): Bacteria > Bacteroidota > Bacteroidia > Chitinophagales > Saprospiraceae > CAWVWD01. Next base: position 4,764 of record CAZEOC010000082.1, read on the forward strand.
GCAACTGGTTTTGATATGCGTCGTTTGAGTATGTTATTAGCCGTTTTAGAGAAACGTTGTAATTTACCTTTGGCTCAATTTGATGTTTTTCTAAATATTGCTGGAGGAATCAAAGTTGACGACCCTGCAATAGATTTAGCAATCGTTGCTTCTCTAATTTCATCTTTGGAAGATGTCGGGATTCCGAACAATGTTTGTTTTGCTGGTGAGATTGGTTTGTCGGGTGAAGTTCGTGCAGTAAATAGAATTGACCAACGAATTCAAGAAGCAGATAAATTAGGTTTTGACACGATTTTCATTTCAAAATTCAACACTAAAGGTTTGGATAAAAGTCGCTACAAAATTAATATTTATACCATTGCAAAAGTCGAAGAATTATTAGATGCTTTGTTTAAATAGAAATTCACCACAGAGTTATACGGAGTTGCACAAAGTTTTTTACGGCTTTGCCGTTAATTATAAATTGGTATAAAGTAGCAAAACTACTTTCAAAAAACTCTGTGCAACTCTGTGTAACTCTGTGGGGGAATCATTAACGGATTTCCAAAATCTCTACTCGTCGTTCTAATGCCGCTGAAACACTGTAAACAGAATTTCTTTTATCATCAATTTTATCACTAACCGAAGTTGCCGCAGTGGTTTCACCAAAAGGTAAATTGATGATTTTCAATTGTCCATTATTCAAATATTGATAAAAAACACCATTTCTATACGTTCTAAAATGATTCCGAATACAAGCAACTCGTCGCTTAGATAAATTCAAATTATAATCACTTTTTGCTCTTGGACTCGCATAACCTTTTAGCGTAATTTCAAAAGTCTTCCCTTCTTTTAGATATTGTAATAATATAGCTGAAAATTCTAATAATTCTGAAAATTCACCTGCTACCTTTTCTTCAAAAAACTGATTAATTTCCCCTTCATAAAGTCCTTTTTCTGATTCAGCTAATGGTGCAGTAAACTCCTGAATATATTCATTTCGCTTCCGGTAATATGATTTGAAACTTTCCGAATAAGGAATATTTGTTGTCGTTTTCCATGTTCGAGGATTCGGTTCATCATTATGAAAATATAAAGCGATTGGCAAAAATCGACTCAATTCTTCTTGTGGCGTAGGATTTGGTTTTGGTGGTATTACATTGACCACATTTTTTCTTGGTTCGTTTGGAGAATTTGGCTTAGAAGGCGGATTTGGTTTGTTTGATACTATTCCTTTTATTGGATTTTCAGGAATTTCTACACTCGTTATTAGCGGATTATTTGGTTCAATTGGCGATTCTTTTGGTTGCGTCTTTAATTCAAATTCATAAATATCATAACAACAAGACCCTTTTTTAAGTAGTGAAAAACTCCCTTTTCTATTCGATGAAAAATAACCAGTTTTGCCATCATTATTCAAACGAAAATAAATATCATTATAACTACTATTTAATGGAAAACCTGCATTTTCGACTTTTTCCCATTTTCCTAAAATCCCATTTTTAGCTCGAACTCGTTTAGTTTTATAAATATCTAAACTTCCTAAACCGCCATCTCTATCAGAACTAAAATACAGCGTTTGATTTTGATTATTAAAGAATGGCGTTAAGTTTTCTGTTGCCGTTTTATTATCAATATTTTTAACCATTCTTGGCTTTCCGTATTGATTATTATTAATGATTTCGCTTTTCCAAATCGTCATTTTTCCCGACTTGTCCGTAACAAAATATAAATATTGTTTCTGTTCAATGCTATCAAAACCAACATTTGGTTGCGTCGTTGTGAATCCTTCTTGATTAATCTTATCACTTAGTTTCTGAGCATTTCCCCAACGTGTTCCATTCTTTTTTCGATGATAAATTTGACATTGTTGTTTTTCATTCACAACATCACAAACCGTGTAATACACTTCATTTTCATTCAGCCAAAAAGCATTTGCCGTACTTTTATCTTTTACATTAAAACGTTGTTTCATTGGTAAACCTTTACCAATTTCATTTTGCTGAACTAATTTTGCAATATATGTTTTTTCCTTTTGTAAATTTTCAGATTTGAACCGAAGTGAGGTATAATGTAGCTTCTCTCCTACTTTTTGAGCTGCAAAATCAGAATATGGCGTATTAATATTTTCATCTAAATGCTTAAGTTCAATTTCGATTGGATTTTGGTGAAGTTTTTTTGCTGCATCTAAAGCGTTTTGAGCCTTCGGTACATTATATTTATTAATTATCATTTGTGCGTTTTCATAATCGCCAATTGCCATTTTAGTCGCTAACCAATTTTCTCCAAAACTATAAACTTCATTATATTTTCCAGCTTCCGCAATTTTTTGATAATAATAATCTGCTTCTTCAAATAGACTAAAACCATGAGCAGATTTTGCCATTTTTCCTAAAAGTTTCACTTCCGAAGAATCAATTTTCATCGCCATTTTGAAATGCGAATACGCATCATAATACTTTGATTCAATCATCGCTTCATCACCCGCTTTTACAAATGCTTTATACGTTTGTGCATTTGCGGAAAGCGTCATTATTAGTAAAATGATTGGTAGTAGGATTTTTTTTAGTCGCATAATTAATAATTTTCACAATAGAAGGTAACTAATATTCTAAATCTTGAGATTTGAATTTTTCCCAATTTATTTTTTCAACATTTCCATCTTCTGTTTCAAAGAGATTATTTTCTTCATTGTAATTACCATATTTTCCCGATTGTACATTTATACCTGAGATTAGTGTTTGATATAAAAAACATTCTAACCATTCTTCTTTTGAGTCTGAATCGAACCATTGACTAACTTTATCAATCTCGTATAACTTATTTAAACCATAATTTGATATTAAAAAATTCCATCCTTCTGCAAAAATAGTAGCTTCCATTATTTGGCAAAAATCGAATAATACTGTTACGTTAAACTCTTGTTGTAAACTATGTCTATAATAATTTGAACCTCTTGGTATAGGATATTTTCTCCATGCTAAAATTTTATCCTGCTCATTTTTCATTATCCCAGAATATTCTATAAATTTAAATAAATCATAACCTTGATTAATCAAATCGGATTCAACAACGTCTATTAACTTTTGAAACTCTGCTTGGAAAATTTCTTTATTAATCGTAATTTTTTTCTTCTTATCATGAGACAAAAACGCTTCTATTTCCCAAACGTTATTTTCAATTTCATTTAGTTCCCAATAATGCCAAAATGATTGAGAAGGAAATTGCATTTTAATATTTTTCGAATCACTTTTCAAATCTTCTATTAATCCTAATATATCAAGCCAACTATCACTTATATCTCCACTTAACAGTGCAATAAATTCAACATCTCCAAATTCAAAAAAAACCTCATCTTCAAAATTATATATTGTTTCTATTGCATCATTTGCAGATGTAGATTCTTCATCTCTTGTATTTAGATTTCCGTTTTTTTGTATTCTTATTCTGAACATCAAGACTTTTTTTAATTTCAAAAAAAATTAAGGAGTTCAAATTACGAAAATACTGTTTTCGTTTTTAACGTCACCAATTTTTTCAGTTCTATAAATCCTCTTCCAACTTGAACAATAATTATTGAGGAACTTCGTATTCGTTTTTTTGAGTTGTTAATACAAAAAATATCGTCATCCTGAAAAAAGATACTAACTTTATAAAGCTACGTGCCGTTGCCTTTGGGAGATTCTCAATAAAATAAATTGACGAAAATGTCAATCTATTTTTTCAGAATGACGGACATTATTTTAATAAAAATTATCAATTATAAAGAGACATAACAGATACTTTTCATTTTTTACATTACAGTCTATCTCCGGAACACATCAACACATTTCCTACTTCTTCTTATAATCCATAATATTCAAAGTCGTATTACAAAACTCATAATCATGTTCAATATTAGACGCAACTATAGTTAGACGATTTTTCACAAAACGGTCGATGAGTTCTTGATACCAATTGACACCTTGATTATCAAGATTTGTAGTCGGTTCATCTAATAATAAGAAATCAGTATCGGAACAAATCGCTAAAACTAACTTTAAGCGTTGTTTCATACCAGAAGAAAAGAAGCGAACTTCTTTATGTTTGGATTTAGAAAAATTTAGAATATCAATCAAATCATTGATACTCAAATCATTTTGGAAAGATTTAAACTTTTGGTGGAATTGCAAGACTTCTGTAAGGGTTAATTCTTCTATGAGTTCGATATAAGGTGCGGCATAACTTAAATTGTGATAGATTTTATCCAATTCAACTTTTGTATCTTTTTGATAAAAATCAATTGTACCTTTTGACGGAGAGGAATGCCCCGACAGTACTTTGAGCAAAGTAGATTTTCCTGAACCATTTGCACCTAAAATAGCATAAGCTTGACCATGTTTAAAGTCAAAATCTAAATTCCGAAAAATCCACTCAAATTTGTATCGCTTACCAAGCTGCTTCAACTTTATGTCCATTCAACATTGCACCTTTTATAATTCCTCTTGAAGAATCTTTTATAAATTTTAAAATCTGATGAGCGAATGGTTCATCTAACATATTTTCTTTGATATAAGAAACTGCTTGTGATGTATTCAACCCTTTATTAAAAATAATTCTATAAATCTCTTGAATTTTATTGACTTCTTGTGCAGAATAACCTCGACGGCGTAAACCAACGACATTCACACCTGCAAAATGAATTGGGTCACGAACTGCTTTCACAAAAGGAGGTACATCTTTGGTCACCAAACTTCCACCTCTAACAAAGGCATGGTCACCAATGCGAGTAAACTGATGTACAGCAGCGTAACCACCTAAAATAGCATATTCGCCCACTTCGACATGACCAGCTAAACCAGCATAAGCTGCTAAAACAGTATGTGCTCCAATTACACAATCATGTGCAATATGTGTATAGGACATTAATAAAACATGGTCGTGAATAACTGTTTTACCATTAGCTTTTGAGCCTCGTTTTACAGTTGCATATTCTCGAATAGTTACATTATTACCAATTTCTAATGTCGTATATTCTCCTTCGTACTTCAAATCCTGTGGCTCTGCACCTAAGACAGCTCCAGGGAAAATCTTACAATTTTCACCAATTCGAGTACCAGGCATAATTGTTACATTAGGTCCAATCCAAGTATTATCACCGATTACGACATCTTCATAAATAGTAACGAATGGGTCGATTTTTACATTTCTTCCAATTACTGCCTCATCATGTACGTGAGAAAGTTTGTGTTGATTCATCGTGCTTTTACAATTTGTGCTGTCAGTTCGCCTTCGGAAACCAGTTTATCACCCACATAAGTCGTTCCTTTCATGTGAACAATACCGCGCCTAATCGGACTCAACAATTCCATTTTAAAAATTAGCGTATCACCTGGCATTACCTTCGCTTTGAATTTCACTTTATCAATTTTCAAGAAGTAAGTATCCCATTTATCTGGTTCTTCTACTGTCGACAATGCTAATATTCCACCTGTTTGTGCCAATGCTTCTATTTGTAAAACACCTGGCATAACTGGATTATTAGGAAAATGTCCTTGAAAAAACTGTTCATTAAAAGTTACATTCTTCACGCCAACAACGTGTGATTCACCTAGTTCAATAATTTTATCCACCAATAAAAATGGATAACGATGTGGTAACATACTTGCTATCTTATTCACATCATAAACTGGTTCTTGATTAGGATCGTATTTTGGTCTTCCCTTTAATTTTCTTTGTTTGTTGTAAAGTCCCTTCAAGTGTTTTGCTAAAGCAACATTTGCAGTATGTCCTGGTTTAGACACTACAATTTTTCCTTGAATTGGTTTTCCGACTAAAGTCAAATCACCGACTACATCTAACAATTTATGGCGAGCAGGCTCATTGCTAAACCTTAATTTGGTTGTATTTAATATACCTTGTTGTACCTCAATTCCTGATATTCCAGTTTTCTCTTCCAATCGCTTGATGTCTGCTTCGCTTAGATCCTTATCTACTATAACGATTGCATTATCCAAATCGCCACCTTTAATTAGATTATTTTCTAATAAAGGTTCAATTTCATGTAAAAAAGCGAATGTTCGGGCAGCGGAAACCTCTTTTTCAAAATCAGAGATTCCTGATAAATCAGCAAACTGCTTTCCTAAAACTGGTGAATCAAAATCAATTAAGGTCGTTAAGTTATAATTTTCAGCAGGAACTAAAGTAAACTCTGTTCCTGTATTTTCGTCTGTAAATGTAAATCCTTCTTCTATAATAAGGAAATCTCTATCTCCATCTTGTGCTTCAATTTCAGCACGCTTCAAAGCTTCAACAAAATGCTTAGAGCTACCATCTAAAATTGGCACTTCTCCACCGTCAATTTCAATTAATACATTATCAATACTCAATCCCGTCAAAGCAGCTAACAAATGTTCTATCGTACTTACGGTAGCTTCTTTCTTTCCTATGGTAGTAGAACGATTGGTTGAAACAACATAATCTGCAGTTGCAGGAATAGTTGGTGTTCCTTCTAAATCAGTTCGTTTGAATTTGATGCCATGATTAACAGCAGCAGCATGAATCGTCAATTTTGCTGATTTGCCTGTGTGTAAACCTACGCCTTCGAGTGTGATGCTATTTTTAATCGTATTTTGCTTCATCTTGAATGCAGAACTTTAATTTAATCTTGCTTTTAAGCATTTGATATAAAAAAATTATATCAAATACCTAAATGTATTAATTAGATAAGTGTTAAAATTAATTGGTGTAAATAATTTACTTTTTTGTAAAACGACAAAGATACATTATTTTTTGTTCCTTAAGGAAAACTGAAGAATATCTTACAATAAGATTGGTTAATTATAATCCATTTTTCAGATATTTTTAATCCTCCAAAGAATTCGCCTTAAGCTCTTTGACTAAGTTTTCTAACGCTCTCAATCGCTTTTCTACTGTTGGTAAATTCTTAAAAACAACATGGGATCGAACAAAGTCTCCATAATTAAATGCAGGAGAACCATAAACTGCAGTTCCTTCCTTTTTAATATTTTTACCAATCCCGCTTTGTGCCTGAATTTTCGTTTTATTAGCGATTGATATGTGCCCAGCCATTCCTACTTGTCCACCAATCATACAATTCTCACCAATTTTCGCACTTCCGGCTATACCTGTTTGAGCTGCAATTACTGTATTTTTACCAACTACAACATTATGTGCAACCTGAATTAAATTATCCAGTTTTACTCCTTGTTTAATTATCGTAGAACCCATTGTCGCTCTATC